>JBEGTP010000026.1:0-3526 GCA_041179365.1 Pseudomonadota bacterium | reverse complement strand
AAAACCGATTACTTTTCTCATTGTGATCGATTTTATCGATCAGGCTCACTTCCAAGGAAATTTGCGATTACTGAAAGAGACGAGATTTTCGCGATCACACGGAGCCCGTGCACCGCGGGTTGCCGAGCACTTCACCGTCTCGGACAATTCTGACGCCTTTTTTTTGGCGCGAGGAACGGCCTACATTTCTCCGCGTTGCCGCCGGATCGCGAACCATTTCTCGACATTTGCGGTGTGCTGCGCACCCGTTTCAGCAAACACATGCCCCCCCGTTCCATCGGCGACAAAAAACAGGTTCCGCGTCGCTGCAGGATCAAGCACAGCCTCGATTGATCGCTTGCCAGGGTTTGCAATCGGCCCAGCGGGAAGCCCCGTCATTGCATAGGTATTATACCCGTTGCTTGCCGCAATTTCTGATTTGAGGATACGCCGCCCCAGCGGCTTTCCCTTTGTAACCGGATATATAATCGTCGGGTCCGCCTGAAGTTTCATGCCAATCCGCACGCGGTTGCTATAGACACCAGCAACCATGCGCCGCTCACTCGCCTTGCCTGTTTCCTTCTCGACAATTGACGCAAGAATGATCGCCTCTTCCGGGGTTTTGACGACGCTGGACGCTTTGCGCGTCGGCCAGAGAGCCGCCATCGTTCGCGACATGGCATTTTGCATGCGCTTGAGCACCGCCGCGCGCGTTTCACCGCGCACATAGCTGTAATTGTCAGGCAGAATTGATCCTTCGGCGGGCACGGAGATTGGCCCGGTAAGATAGGGGACAGCCATCAGGCGCTCATAGACCATGATCGAGGGCATCCCCTCGGGGATGGGAACGAAGCGCTGCAACGTTTTGCCCGAGCGCAACAGGCTGAGAATGGACGCCGCCCCCATGCCTTTTTTAATCTCATATTCGCCCGGCTTGATCGAGCCGCCGCCTGAAAGACGCGCATAATTCAAAAATCCGCTCGCCGAGGCGATGACGCCTTCGCTTTCAAGCGTGCGTGCGGCAGCCCTCAAGCTTGAGCCCTGCTCGATGACAATCGTTTTATCGACCGCCGCTGTGCCGCCAAAGCCGCGCATCATGAACCACGCCGCACCCGCGAGGAGAATCAGGAAGAACAGGCAGCCGAGTTTTTTCATCGGTGCTTACATTGCCTTCATGATCAGGCTTGCGTTCGTGCCACCAAATCCGAAGCTGTTATTGAGCACAGCTTTTACCGCGCGTTTCTTGGCCACATGCGGCACGAGATCAACGCCTTCGCAACCCTCATCCGGATTATCAAGATTGAGCGTGGGAGGGACAATCTGATCGCGGATAGCGAGGATGCAGAAAATCGCCTCAGCAGCGCCCGCGCCGCCGAGCAAATGGCCTGTTGCTGATTTGGTCGAGCTCATCGACGCGGTCTTGATGGCATCGCCAAAGAGACGCCGTACGGCACCCAGCTCAATCGTATCGGCCATTGTCGATGTGCCATGCGCGTTGATATAATCAATATCAGATGGCGTCATCCCTGCCCGTTTCAGCGCCATTTCCATGGCGCGAAAGGCGCCACTCCCTTCGGGTTGCGGTGCGGTCACATGATAGGCATCGCCCGAAAGGCCATAGCCAACAATTTCGGCATAGATTTTTGCGCCGCGCGCCTTTGCGCGTTCATATTCTTCTAAAACGACAACGCCCGCGCCCTCGCCCATAACAAACCCATCGCGATCCTTGTCATACGGCCGCGACGCCTTTTCGGGTTGATCGTTAAACGACGTGCAGAGCGCACGCGCTTGAGCAAAGCCCGCAATCCCAAGCGGACAGATTGTGCCTTCAGCTCCGCCTGCGAGCATGACATCGGCATCATCCATCGCGATCATCCGGGCGGCGTCGCCAATGGAATGCGCTCCTGTTGAGCACGCCGTAACCACGGCATGGTTGGGGCCCATCAGTCCGTATTTAATCGAAACTTGCCCTGAAATGAGATTGATCAAGCGCCCATGTACAAAATGGGGTGAAACGCGCCCTGGCCCTTTTTCAGCAAGGACAAGCGATTCGCTTTCAATCCCTGGAAGGCCGCCAATGCCTGACCCGATCGAACAGCCCGCGCGGTAGCGTTCTTGCTCGGTCATATCGGTTAGGCCGGCGTCTTCAAGCGCCTGCCCTGCTGCATCGATGCCGTAAATGATAAACGGATCAACCTGGCGCTGTACTTTATGATCAACGCGCGTGTCAGGGTCAAACCCCCAAGGGTGATCTTTTGGCTTTACTTCACACGCTATCGTGCATTTCTGATCTGCGGCATCAAAACGCGTAATCGGCCCTGCCCCCGATTTCCCGGCGATCAAATTGGCCCAACTCGTTTCAACATCTCCGCCAAGTGGCGTGACCAACCCAAGTCCAGTGACGACGACACGACGCATTTGCGGCTCTCCAAAAATACCTACGCCCAATTTTATAGGCCAAATACCGTGCGAAAGCGGCCCCCCGTCTGGGACAGGGAGCCGCTTTACAAATAGAAGTTCAACGCCCGCAAAGGGGCAGAACGATCAGGCTCAAGCGGCGATTAGCCCTTGTTGCTGTCAATATAGCTGATTGCATCTTGAACCGTTGCAATCTTTTCTGCCGCATCGTCAGGGATTTCGACACCGAATTCCTCTTCAAACGCCATGACGAGCTCTACAATGTCAAGGCTGTCTGCGCCGAGATCGTCGATAAAGCTCGCCTCTTCGGTCACCTTATCGGCTTCAACACCAAGATGTTCGACTACGATCTTTTTAACGCGGTCTGCGGTTTCGCTCATGGATGGTCCTCTTCGCTCATTAGGAGGTTGTTTCTCGATAAAAGCCCTAATGCGGGGCTCGCGGGGATGCAAGCCCCATCGGCATTTGCGATCAGGACGCCGTCTCGATGATGACGCCTCACAACATTTCGGCGAGCACGGTGTTTGTGTAACTTGGGTCAGCAAAGGCTTTTGCGCCCCAATCTCGTATAATGAGCGCGCCAATAACGTTTCCCAATTTTTTTGCCGCACCCGGCGCCAATTGGTCAGGCGACTTGATCCCAAACTCACCCATCGTGGCAATCATGACGTTGACGATCGGCGCTGTAATCTTCCCTTGCGCAAGATCGAGCTTATCAGCCTCGCTCAATTTCGCGTAAATCTGTTCGGCCAAGCCATCCGGAATGCCTGCGCCCTTGGCAAGCTTTACGGTTGATTCATATGCGGACGTTACCACAGCATAGAGAATGCTCGCCTTCATTTGGCGCGGTGTCCAACCGCCTTTCTGCGCGCAGCCAGTCGCAACGGCCTTGACCGAACTTTGCACTGTAAGGGCGGCAGCGCCCATGAACCCGTCTTGGCCGATACCAAGCAAAATGGGCCCCAAGTCGCGGCGTACATCGGGCGTCAGGCCGTTGAGCGTGCATTCGACGGGCTGGGTCTGTTTTTGCGCCAAAGCCGGCACCGAAAAGCCCGAGACGATGAGACAAGCCGACAAGGCAGCCCGCGTAAAACTCTTCACCATGTTCAAACTCCTTTGGCGATTAGAC
>JBEGTP010000025.1:0-4373 GCA_041179365.1 Pseudomonadota bacterium | reverse complement strand
GATGGCGAGCGCGCCGCCGGCCCAACCGCGCCCATCTCCACAGGCCTCATTAAGGAGTGCTGATACCTTGCTTAAGGCGGCGATCGATGCCGTGCCGCTTGCGAACCGACCGATCGGCACGGCCTTTCGAAGTGCGTGGGATTCTGTTTCAATGAGCATGGCCTACACGCCGTGGGTCCTCTTTCAAAATGGCATCGCCGCGGACGCAGACTGCCCGCATTGGAACCCGCGCGGTGCGCGTCCGGGGACGGGCTGTGAAACGACAAGTTGGCGGCGAGTAGGGCCCGACAAGATCCAATTTGGTGGCGATGACGACCCCATTTCGGCGGGAGGCTTTTATGGGTTTACACCGGGTCAGCGAATGACAGCGAACATGTCGCGGACGGGCGGAGGTGGCGTCTCTGGTGCGAACACGGTGAATGGCGGAACACTGCGCCTCACCGCTTCCGGCACCATCGCAGTGGGGCTTTGGAATGGTGTCGCGCTCAGCGGCTCAAACTACAGTGGCTATTCCGGCAATGGAGGGACCATTCGGGGTCGTTATTTTCTGAGCGGCTTTTTGATCGCCATTCAGGATGAAGGCGGTCGCACATCACTTGGTTTCATTGCTGGGAAGCGCGAGACAGGTGGCAATTACCTCTTCTTGAACGGCAAGCAATATTGGGATTAGGCGCTATCGATTGATATGCGTGCCCGCGTGATATTGCACAAACCAATCAGACATGCGGCCGATCACCTTATCTGTTGCGCGGGCCATGGCAGCGCGCTCGCTCGGTGTAAGTGTCCCGAGGATATATTCGGCGACTGCAGCAACGTCGGGCGTGAGTTCGCGGTGGGCCTTCCAGCCGTCTGCGCTAAGCTGGAAGGGTTTGCGACGGCGATTGGCGAGATCGACCACCGGCTCAATCCATCCGCGCGCGCGAAGATTTGCAAGCGCCCGGCTCACATTCATCGGGGGAATAGCCATGACTTCGGTAATATCATGTCCCGCCATCGCCCCTTCGCCGCCAAGGCACATCAGGATTTTAATCTCGTTCAACCCGAGAGCATTCTGATCTGCCACGCCGTCTTGCATCGGCCCACTGATCAAGCTTGATAATTTCAAGAGCTGAACAAAGAGCTGAACGGGCGATCCAATCGGTGCGATGTCGTGTTGAGATGCGGTCTCAGGCATAGGTGGCGGCTTTAACCTGTCCTGCTGCCACGAGCAACCTGTCCGGTGGTAAAAGCACCCGAGGCATCGCTTGTGCCTTTTTTGCATCACATACCCTTGATTTTGGCCTTCATCGCGCACTCGGCTTGCAAAGCGGAAAATTGTATGCATTACTAACAATTGATAGCGTTTCTTGGCGCGTCATGAACCGAATGCACCGCTGACTTTTAGAAGACGATGCTGGTTCAATAATTGATCAGGAGGGGAATTCCGATGTCCACCGTTTCACGTTCAAAAACCATTTTCCGCGCTGCGCTTGTCGTTGGCGCATCCTTGGGAGCGCTGTGTGCCGCCGCACCAGCGTTTGCCCAAGATGCGAGCGCCGACGACTCCGCTGTTAAGGAAATCGTCGTCACAGCTCAGTTCCGCGAACAGAATGTTCAGGATACGCCGCTTTCGATTACCGCTGTGGACTCGGCCTTGCTCGAATCGCGCAACCAGACCGACCTTTCTCAAATTGCGGCACAGGCGCCAAACGTCACACTCAATTCAATGGGTGGCGCGTACGGGTCATCGCTTGGTGCCTCGATTCGCGGCATTGGTCAGTTTGACTTTAACCCCGCCTATGAGCCCGGCGTCGGCATGTACATCGACGATGTCTATTATGCGACACTGACGGGTGGCATTTTCGATTTGCTCGATCTTGACCGTGTCGAGGTGCTTCGTGGCCCACAAGGCACGCTGACGGGTCGGAACTCAATCGGCGGCGCAATCAAGCTCTTTTCCAAGAAGCCGAGCGATAAGAATGAAGGCGAAGTCGAGGTTGCTTATGGCAGCCGGAACCGCACCGATGTGCGTGCGAGCGCCAATTTCGTTCTCGCCGACGGTCTCTACGGCCGGGTATCGGGCGTTTACAAGCGTCAAAATGGTTATGTTGATCAGCTCGATTATGGCTGCAAATTCCCTGGCAATGCGCAAGGGATTGCCGCGCGTCCTAGCTCAGGCTCGGACTGCGTAATCGATAAACTGGGTGAGAAAAACTACTCGGGTATCCGCGGCGCGCTGCGCTATAATCCGAGCGATAGTTTTGACCTCGTCGTTTCGGCCGATTACACGCATGAAGACCGCACCAACGCGGCCGAATCCGTCACCGCGGTCAACCCATTGGTGGTTTCACCGACCTATATTTGCGGTAATTTCTGCACTTACGCGAACTTCTACGCGCCGGGTAACGTGCCGCCTCCGGGCCAAGGGGCTGGTCCATGGGGGCAAGCGCTCGCGGCTTACACAATGCCAAACCGCACCAAGTTTGATGGTTGGGGCGTTTCTTCGAATATGACAATTGGCCTGTCGGACTCGCTTAACTTCCAGTCAATCACAGCGTATCGCCATTACCGCCAGATTTGGGGAACGGACGATGATTTTACGCCCGATCTCGTGAAGATTGGCCAAGGCTATAACGATCTGAGCTTCAACTTCTTTAGCCAAGAAGTGCGTTTGAATGGCGAGATTGGCAGCAATATCGAATTCACGCTTGGCGGCTTTTATTCCGATCAAAAGTCGGTTTACTTCACCCGTCAGGACATTCGCTACATTGCGCCTGGCCTCAACTTCCAGTTCCTCGGCAACGACCCGGTTAATGCCGATAGCAAGGCCGTTTTCGGCACTGTGATCGCGAAACCGTTCGGGGGTCTTTCGATCACTGGTGGCCTGCGCTACACCAAGGAAAGCAAGGACTACACCTTTAGGCGGCTGAATTATAATGGCAGCGTGAGCTATTTCCTTGGCGCGCTGAACGGTGTGAAGGCCACGTATAAGGGCAGCCATGTGGATTGGCGCGTTTCGGCTGACTACCGCTTCTCGCCAGCAATCTTGGCCTACATTACGGTTGGCACGGGCTTTAAGGGTGGCGGCGTTACCGCGCGTCCATTTGACGCGGCTCAAGCGCTTAACGGCAGCTTCGGACCCGAAACGGTTACGGCGTATGAAGTCGGCTTGAAAACCAATCTGTTTGATCGCCGTTTGCGGTTGAACATTTCGGCCTTCAGCAATGACTATAAAAACATCCAGTTGCCGCTTATCTCGTGCGCATCTTTGGGTTCAAATGCGCCTTGTGGTGCACGCCAAAATGCAGGCGATGGCAAGATCAAGGGCTTTGAAGTCGAGTTGGCGGCATCGCCTGTCGATGGGTTCGATATTGATGCATCGCTCAGCCATCTGACGGGTCATTATTCAGTCATTGACCCGCGCGTTGGTAATGCAATTCTCCTGACCGACCCTATCGTCTCGCCAGAGTGGAAATGGAGTGCGGGCGTCCAGTATAAGGCTGAACTTGCTGGGGCTGGTTCGCTCACGCCACGTTTCGATATCTCGCATTCGAGCAAGGGCAGCCAAGGGCGTATCGCAGCGGGTGGGCCCATCAGCTACAGCCCGAGCCTAACACTCGCGAACGCGCGTCTGACTTGGAAAAATACGGACGATGATCTTTCGATCTCGTTTGAAGTGCAGAACCTGTTCGACAAATACTATAATCCGTTCCGCTTCGCAGCGGTGTACGGCTTTAGCGGCACGATCTACAGCCAAGTTGGTCGTCCGCGCGAATGGGCGGTGACGGTCAAGAAGAGCTTCTGATCTCTCTTCGCATTGTGATAAAGAAGGGGGGTGGCTTTCGGGCTGCCCCTTTTTCTTTGCCCAAAGGGATCGATTTTCCGTTGACGAACAAGGTCTGTCGATGCACCATCGATACTAACAATAGTTAGAATATGTGAGAGGATAGTCCTGCTGTGAAACTTACCCTTCCCCCTCGGGTTAGCCCGATCCAATTTGAGGCTGCGCTTAAGGCTTTTGCCGGTGTTGTCGGCAAGGACTGGGTAATGGCCTCGGACGCAGACCGAGACGCCTATTCCGATATTTACGCACCGGGAAGCGAGGAGGAATGGCCTTCGTCGGCGGCCGTCGCTCCGGCATCCGTCGAGGAGGTCCAAGCGATCATCAAACTCGCGAATGAGCACAAGACCCCGCTTTGGCCCGTGGCGCGCGGCAAAAACCTAGGCTACGGGGCCAATGCCCCGCGGATGCCGGGCAGCATTGTGCTCGATCTCGGGCGCATGAACAAGATTCTCGAACTCAACAGCGAACTTGGCTATTGCGTGCTCGAGCCCGGCGTTGGCTATTTTGACCTATATGAAAAAATTCAGCGCGAAAAGGCGCCGCTGTGGAT
>JBEGTP010000024.1:0-12990 GCA_041179365.1 Pseudomonadota bacterium | reverse complement strand
CCTTATAGGTTTGCGCCATTTCCGCGAAGCCATTCAGCGTTTGCGCCACGGCGGCATCGCCAATCGCATGAACCGCAATCTGGAAACCGTCCATGGCCGCACGGCTCATCTGGTTATCGAGCTTTGTATCATCGAGAAATTGCAAGCCGCGGTCTCCGGGCTTGTCGGCATAAGGAGCCTTGAGCCACGCCCCGCGCGAGCCAAGAGCACCATCTGCTAGGAACTTAACGCCGCCCATGCGCAGCTTACCAAAGTAAAGCCAAGGTGTTGGCTCACCGCCTGCAATTGTCAGCATGGGGGAGAGGCCCGCCGCGTAGGAAAAGATCCGCATTTGCAGGTGGCCGCTATCGCCTGCGCGCCGAAAGGTGAGCCAATCGTCGAGCGTTGTGCCCATATCAGCCATGCCGGTAATGCCGTAACTGAGTAGCGTTTTTTGCGCCTTGAGAAAGGCAGTGTCGCGCTCTTTAGAGAGCGGAAGCGGCAGAACTTGCGTGATCAACACCGTCGCTGCATCAATGAAGATACCACTTGGCTTCCCGCCGACCGCTTCAATCCGTCCGCCTGCCGGGGAAACGGATTTGGAATTTACCCCCGCGAGCTGCATTGCGGCGCTATTGGCCCAGCCAGCATGACCGTCTATCCGTTCAAGCCAGACCGGCCGGTCACTTACAACGCTGTCAAGTTCAGCTGCGGTGGGAAAGCGCCCCAATCCCCAGGCTTCCTGATTCCAACCCCGCCCGATGATCCAGCGGCGCGATGGATTGGAGGCAACATAGGCGGCAATTTTTGCCTGCGCTTCGGCAAGTGATTTTGTGCCGCTTAGGTCAAGCGTCACCGATTGCCACGCGAGGCCCATCACATGGCCGTGCGCATCGATGAGTCCTGGCAGCAGAGTCTTTCCACCACCGTCGACACGGTAATCGACTTTCGCAGGGCGTTTCAATTTTGCAGTGTAGAGCGCTTTGACCTTGCCGTCGGCGCCGATGAGTAGTCCATTGAATCGCTCGACTTGGCCCTCTGCGGTCAACGTGACGCCGTTAACATTATCGATCAACGTATCCGCGCGCACAGGCGACGCGGCGAGTAACAAGAGCGTGACGAGCTTGCGCATCATTTGGGTTCGGCGATCCTGCGAATGAGTGCACTCGTATCTTGCCGACCCGCGCCCAAGCCCTGCACTTCGGCATAAAATTGATCGATGAGCGCTGCAACGGGCAGCGTTGCTCCGGTGGAGCGGGCTTCATCAAACGCGAGGCCCAAATCTTTACGCATCCAGTCAACCGCGAAGCCAAAGTCAAATTCGCCCTTGGCCATCGTCTCCCACCGGTTGAGCATCTGCCAACTCGAAGCGGCTCCACCCGAAATCGATTCGAACACCTTGTCGAGGTCCAGCTCTGCGGCCTGCGCAAAGCGCATCGCTTCGGCCAAGCTCTGAATGATGCCCGCGAAGGTGATCTGGTTGACCATCTTCGTGAGCTGCCCCGCGCCGCTCGCGCCGACGTGTACGATCTTTTTTGAATAGGCCTGCATGATAGGAGAGGCTGCGGAAATAGCGGCCTCTTTGCCGCCGCACATGAGGGTAAGGGTTCCATTCTCAGCGCCAATCTGGCCACCCGTGACGGGCGCGTCGACAATGTGAATGCCGCAGTCTTTGGCCTCAACGGCCAATTGGCGGGCAATTTTGGCCGAGACGGTCGTGTGATCGATAAAAACGGATTGCGGGGCCATCGTTCGAAAGGCCCCATCGCGGGCTAACGTGACAGCGGCGAGATCATCATCCGTGCCAACGCAGGTAATAACCGCATCGGCACCGTTAGCAGCCTCCGCTGGGGAAGTCGCAACGCGTCCCCCGTGCAGAGCAGCCCATTTTTCTGCGCGCGCCTGTGTTCGGTTGTAAACCGTCATCTCGTGACCCGCCTTGGCCAAATGCCGCGCAATCGCGCCGCCCATCACGCCTAAGCCGATAAATGCAATTTTTGCCATGCGCAGAGCATAAGCGCTGTTTCTGTTCTGCGCCAGATGCTCTAAGGGGCCAATATGCTAGAAAAAACGTCCTGCCCAATTTCTATTGATGATGTCCGCGCAGCCCATGACCGTGTGCGCCATGCGGTGGTGCGGACGCCCATGCTCCATAGCAAGACTTTGTCTGCTATCACTGGAGCCAATATCTGGCTCAAGTTTGAAAATCTGCAATTTACCGCAGCCTATAAGGAACGTGGAGCGCTCAATAAGCTGCTCCAGCTCGGCGACAATGCCCGCAAAAAGGGCGTGATCGCTGCGTCCGCAGGAAATCATGCGCAGGGCCTCGCCTATCACGGAAGTCAGCTCGGTATTCCGGTCACAATTGTCATGCCGGTCTCGACACCGATCATCAAGGTTCAGCAAACACAGGGCCACGGCGCTGAAGTTCTTCTCATTGGTGACACATTTGATGCCGCCTATGCGCACGCCCGCCAGTTAGAAATTGAACGCGGCCTAACGTTTTGCCATCCCTTTGATGATCCAGCAATCATGGCCGGGCAAGGCACCGTAGCAATCGAGATGCTCGAGGACACTCCCGATCTCGATATGATTATTGTCCCCGTTGGCGGCGGCGGTCTCGTGTCTGGAATCGCGGTCGCGGCAAAGGCGATAAAGCCCGACATCCGCATCGTTGGCGTTCAGTCCAATCGGTATCCCGCCATGTATGCCATCAAGACGGGCCATCAGATCGAAGGCGGCGGTGATACGCTGGCCGAAGGGATTGCAGTAAAATCGCCTGGTGAGCTCACGCGTCAGGTCGTGATCAGTCATGTTGATGAAATGCGTATCGTTTCAGAAGCGATCATCGAGGAAGCCATCTCGCTTTTGCTCGACGTCGAAAAGACAGTGGTTGAAGGCGCGGGTGCTGCGGGACTTGCCGCACTTCTGCCTACAAAAAATGGCGAATTCCGCCCCGAGTTTGCGGGGCAAACGATCGGCGTTATCTTGACCGGCGGCAATATTGATCCGCGTTTTCTGGCCAACGTGATCATGCGTAATTTGGCGCGTGCGGGGCGGATCGGCCGGATTAGCATCATGCTCAACGACCGCGCGGGCGCGCTTCACCAAGTCACCGGTATCTTTACGGATAACGGCGCCAATATCATCGAAGTGGCGCACCAGAGGATCTTTGGCGTTCTTTCCGCCAAGAGCACGGTGGCGGAGATTGAATATGAAATCCGGGATGAGGACGCGCAAGAACAGCTCATGACTGACCTTGAATCGGCGGGATATGCCTTTGAAGTCATGACCATTTCTGGCCGCCGCGCGAGTAAGGCGCTCAAGGGATAAATCGGGCTAAAGCCCTGAAATTGCTTCTTAACCGTCTTTTGATGGTAAACGGACTTTTCATCTTTGACTGTCCGCTTCATAGTCTTGGCATTCGAGGATTCGCGATGCCCCTTTGGCGCGCGATGGAGAGGTGTTTTTTCGGTGACAGCGCAATTTCGGTTTCCTCGCTTTTACGTCACCAGTCCGGGGCCGTGCCCCTATTTGCCCGGCAAACAAGAGCGCAAAGTCTTCACCGAGCTTTCGGGTTTGCACGCCGTTGAGTTGAATGACGCGCTCGGGCAAATTGGCTTTCGGCGCAGTCAGGGTGTCGCCTATCGTCCTTCCTGTCTAGATTGTTCGGCCTGCGTCTCGGTGCGCGTTGTCGCCGCTGCGTTCCGGCCTAACGCGACCCAAAAGAGGCTTTTCAAGCGGCATGCAGACCTTGAAGTTTCGATTTGCAAGCCGTGGGCAACCGACGAGCAATTTGCGTTGCTCCGTCGTTATCTCGCGGCCCGCCATCCCGGCGGGGGCATGTCCGGCATGGATGAAATCGATTATGCTGATATGGTTGAGCACTCTCCGGTCAATACTCATGTGATCGAATATCGTGAGCCCTCTGAAAACGGCCGTCCCGGGCGGCTGATCGGCGCGTGCTTGAGCGATACAACGGGTGACGGATTATCGATGATCTATAGCTTTTTTGAGCCCGATAATGCGGATCGACCCGGGCTCGGCAATTTCATCATTATGGATCATATCGCCCGGACTGCGGAAGCGGGCCTATCCTATGTTTACCTTGGCTATTGGATCACGGGCTCAAAGCGGATGGAATATAAAACAGGCTTTCGCCCGCTTGAACGCCTTGGCCCAAAGGGTTGGTCTGCCTTCGATCCGCCCTCACAAGGCGCTGATACGCAATCGCGCGTTTTTCCGCCTGAATTGGCCCGAGTGCTGCACGGCGCTTAGCGCGGACCTATTTTAATATGGCCAATTAAATTTGAATTCGCTGACAAGTGTTTCTGTGGCTAGTGCATCAAAGCCTTGCTCAAGGATGACGCCGCGTCCCTCATGATCAACAGCGATGACTGTGACGCAGCGCGTGCCATAAGTCGGATCGCTGATGAACAATGTGTCATTGTCGCGCAGCCGAGCGAGCAAGGTGCCAAGGTCATTGGCGTCTGTTTTGAGCCAGTCAGCCAACGTGGCTTCGATCACGTCGCGGCGTTTCCAAGGCGCATGCACGGTGCCGTTCGAGAGGCTATGGATGCCCGGGTGTAAACGTTTCTGAACAGCGCGTGGAGCGTTCGTTGCGCACACGGCCTCATGCGACGTCACGGTGAACAGGTTGAAGGGATTATAGTCCGCGAGCTGCTCGTCCGTTGGCGCTGCGGAGGGCCCGCTGCCGATCAGCCAGTCGCTGACGAGTGCCCCGCGCGACGCCTTGCACGGATCATGGCCCGTTTCACTGCGCACATTGGTTATTGCAGCGACGCGGCCCTGCTCCGACACCCCGAGCCAGCTGCCCCCAGCCTGAAGATCGCGCCCGGCAATAATATGGGTGTGATCGTCCCACCGCGCGAGTGGCGCGGAAGGTCGAGCGTGCAACTCGTCGCGGTTTCCCGCAAGAACGAGTAACCAGCGCGGATGGGCCCGCCAAGCCAGTGCAACGACACACATGGTGCGCAGCCTCCTTTAGGGGCTCGTGATCTGGGGCGCGAAGGCAGCGGCCATCAGCGGCGCTCTTTCGTTGCTGAAAATCGGATATCTTCATTGCGGCTCATCACATAATTGAGTTCCCAAAGGTCCTTAGCCATGAAGACCGGTGCCCCATCGCGGTCGAGTGCGATCGCGGTGCGGTTGGTTTCGGTAAAGGTTTTGAGAGTCGCAGGGTCGGTGGCGATCCAACGCGCCGTATCCCAAGGACTGGCCTCGAGTGCGGCATCAACTTTATATTCATGCTGGAGCCTGCTGATCAGCACTTCGAGCTGGAGCTGTCCGACGACGCCAACGATCCACTGCGCGCCCAGTGTCGGGAAGAATACCTGCGTCACACCCTCTTCGGCCAGATCGCCGAGCGCCTTCCTCAGTTGCTTCGTTTTGGTCGGGTCTTTGAGGACCACCCGGCGCAAAATTTCCGGCGCAAAATTGGGGAGACCAGTGACGGTAATGTCCGTCGTTTCGGAAAGTGTGTCGCCCACGCGCAGCGTGCCGTGATTGGGAATGCCGATGATGTCACCGGGGAAGGCCTCATCGGCGATCTCGCGTTCGCGCGCGAAGAAGAGGATCGGGCTGTGCACGGCGATGCTCTTTCCGGTACCCACCTGATTGAGCTTCATCCCACGGCGGAACTTGCCCGAACACAGCCGCATAAAGGCGATCCGGTCGCGGTGCATCGGGTCCATGTTGGCTTGCACCTTAAAGATGAAGCCTGTCACCTTTGGATCATCGGGTAATATAGGCGCGGGTTCAGCAGGCTGCGCGCGCGGCGACGGCGCATAATGGGCGAGCGCGTCGATAAGCGTAGCAACGCCCTGATCACGCAAGGCGGATCCAAAATAGACCGGCGTCAGATTACCGGCGCGATAGGCCTCCACATCAAAGGCCGAATAACCACCCTGTGCCAGTTCGGCCTCTTCAGAAAGCCGCTTGCGCGCGTCGTCTGAAATCCCATCCGGCACAGCACCAAAATCATAGAGCCCTTCAAACAATCCGCCCATGCCAATCGGCCAATTCATCGGGCAGACATCGAGCTGGAGCTGGTCAGACACTTCATCGATGAGCGAAAAAGGATCACGGCCCTCGCGATCAACCTTGTTGATGAAGGTAATGATCGGCACCGAGCGAAGACGGCAGACTTCGAAGAGCTTGCGCGTCTGGGCCTCGATGCCGCGCGCCGCGTCGATCACCATGACGGCGCTGTCTACGGCGGTTAGCGTGCGGTATGTGTCTTCCGAAAAATCTTCGTGCCCCGGCGTATCCAGCAGGTTGAACGTGATGTCATCGCGCTCAAACGTCATGACGGATGAAGTGACTGAGATGCCACGCTGCTGCTCAATCTTCATCCAATCTGACCGCGCACGCCGGTTTGCGCCGCGCGCCTTCACCTCACCGGCGGCCTGAATAGCACCGCCAAACAGCAGGAGCTTTTCCGTGAGCGTGGTTTTGCCAGCATCGGGGTGAGAGATGATCGCGAAGGTGCGGCGGTTTGGACGGGAATTGCTCATAGCCAGCGCGCCCTAGCTTGGAACAGGGCTTTTGGCGAGAGGCGTTGCATGGCCCGCACGGCACGCAGTGTGCAGAGTGGATTGCCTCGTGCGCCACCCCGTGTATCACAACCAAACGAGAGGAGCCCAAGCATGTCAAAGGCCACAATCATATTGTTTACGCTTTTTGGCGGCATTCTGGCTGGAATGCTGATTGGTGGCACAGCAGCAAACGTGATTGATGCAGCAGATGTGGTTGGCACGCTGTGGCTTAATGCTATGCGGATGACAGTCGTGCCGTTGGTGGTGGCTCTGCTCATCACCGGGATTGCGCAAACCGCAGCGGCGGCCCGGGCGGGAAAGCTCGCGGGGCGGGCGGTCATTACGATGATGGTGATCCTCTGGTGTTCGTCGTTTCTCGCGGCCGTCATGATTCCCATTTTGACGACCCTTTTTCCCATGCCCGCCGGATCGGGCGATGCGCTCAAGGCCGCGCTTGGAGCCACACCGCAAGCGCTCGGTTCCGTGCCGCCTTTTGGCGATTTTTTGAGAGCAATGATGCCAACCAATGTGTTGAAGGCCGCAAGCGAAGATGCGATTTTGCCGCTAATCATTTTTACAGCGCTCTTCGCATTTGCCGTGACGCGGCTTCCTGATGAAAAGCGCAAGACAATCACCGGATTTTTCGACGCGCTGGCAGAGGCGATGGTCATCATCATCAACTGGGTGCTGGCGCTTGCACCGCTCGGTGTCTTCGCGCTTGCGCTCGTCGTGGGCGCTAAAGCGGGCGCTGCCGCCTTTGGAGCCTTGGCGCATTATGTGCTCATCCTGTCGGCGCTCGGCGTGCTCGTCTGGCTTGCCTCCTTTGCCGTTGCTTTTTTCGGCGCAAAGCAGGGTATCGGCACATTCTTTCGCGCGGCGACACCGGCACAAGCCGTCGCCATCTCTACGCAGAGCTCGCTTGCCTCGCTCCCGGCCATGCTTGAGGGGGTCAAGGCACTCGGCGTGAATGAGGCCAGCGCGGATGTTGTGCTGCCCCTTGCCGTTGCGATCTTCCGTGCAACCGGCCCAGCGATGAACCTTGGCGTCGCGCTCTACATCGCGCATTGGTACGGCGTTCCGCTGGGGCCAATGCAGATCGCCATTGGCATTGCGGCCGGCGCTACGACGACGCTCGGCGCGGTCAGCCTGCCAGGATCGGTCAGCTTCGTGAGCTCGATCGCGCCCATTTGCCTTGCGATTGGCGCGCCGATCGAACCCCTGGCCCTTCTGATCGCCGTCGAGACTTTCCCCGATATTTTCCGCACGCTCGGTAATGTGACGATGGATATGGCCGTCACCGGTGCTGTCGCGCGGGCGCATGATGCATCATGAAACGCGCGCTTCTGATCTGGATTTTCCTCGCGGCGCTCGTTGGACTTTGGGCGTTTAGTGATCTTATCTTTCCGCCTGAACGCATCGTCGCGGCTGTTGCCAAGGTGAAGGACGGCGATACGCTTGTCGTCGCGACCAAAACCTTCAGGCTCTCCGGGATCGATGCGCCCGAATATCATCAGCTTTGCAAGGACGCGAAGGGCAACGATTGGCCGTGCGGTAAAGCAGCGCGTTCGCAGCTTGAGGCCTATGTCCTCTCGGGCAGTATCGTGTGTACGCCGCGCGCCATTGATCGCTACGGTCGAAAAGTGGCGATCTGTGCTTCGGCGACGGTGCCTGATCTGGGTGAAGCGATGGTGCAGGCGGGGCTTGCCGTCAGCCCCGCCGAGCGCGGGAGCGCCGCATACGGTGACGCGGAGGCACAAGCACGGGCGGCCAAGCGGGGCCTCTGGCAGGGTAGCTTTGACACACCCGCAGACTACCGCGTGCTCCATCCGCGCGGCACGGCCTTACCGCCGCGTGACGACAACCCCTAGAAGGGCGCACATTCGCGAAGAAAAAGACCACGCAAAAGCGTCGAAAGAGACGAAAGAGACGCGACTCTATAGGTAAAAAGAAATGTCTCTTTTGGGCGATGGGTGCGACCGTGGCCAAGCGCGGGCGCAAGCAAAGAGTTCACAAATGAGAAAGAGCGCGCTCGGTAAAGCAAATCAAATCCTATTGTTCAAGCAGAACGCCCACCGTGACCGCGCGGCAAGATCGGGCGCGGCCTGCTAAAAGACTTTGCGCAGGCTGATTTCAAAGGTGCGGCCAAGCGGATCGACATAGCCTGATTGATAGCGGAACGGCGTTGCCCCGCTTGGATCTCGCACGTTTTGAATCGCTCCTGTGATGTTGTTAAGCCGGAAGGCCAGCCGCGTGCCTTTTAGCCACGGCGCGGCCTTGATGAGCGATTTTCGTTGGTCAAGATTGATGAAAGCGCGCAGTGAAATTGTCGCCAACCCTGAAAAGCGGAGGTTGGGTGCCGTGCCTGTTTTTACCGTCGTCGGGCTCCGCCAAGCGCCTGAAACGCGAAAGCCAATGCCATTATAAAACCAGCCGCTCTCTAGCTCGACGCTATGCCGGGGGCTGCCGCCTGAAAACCCAAGCGCATCGCCCTTGCGTAGATCAAGCCGCGCAAAGCCCGGCGCAATCAGGGCATCGTCGCGGAGCTTGAAACTGTGATAGAGCGCGACATAAAGCCGCCCCCCAGCGCCGGGGCCGCCAATGCCGCCCATCATACCGCGCCCGCCGCCGCCCCGCCCCGTTGGTCGTCCGCCTGCTTGTGGCCCGCCTGGTCTGCCGCCAAAACCGGGCATGCCGCCGCCCGCAGGCTGCTTGAAGGGCTTGGAAAAGGTTAAGCCCCAGCGCAGAGTGTCGCTGCGAGTTTCGGCAAAATTTACGGGCCGCTGATCCAATGCGACAAGCCGCCCTGTCGCGTCGCGCACGGCCCGTCCCGGAAACGCCGCCTCAACCACGGTGCTCAGTGCGGGGAAAGTCGATACAGCGTTGGTGCTCCGCGTGCGGAAATAATTGGCTTCGAGCGTGAGCATATCATTGGGCGCAAAAGATAGACCGAGCTTCACGTCCCGCCGCTGGTCTGCCGCGAGAAGGGAATTGCCGCCCCGCGTTACGCGTACTGCCACTGTTTCACCGCGCACGAAATCAAACACGGTCGCTTGCGGGGTTACAATTGTCGGATCCCCCAATTGTTGCGGCGTCGGGGCGGCGTCTTCAGCGGTATAGGTCGCAGTTGCGGTCAGCCCTTTTACCGGGCTCCATGTTAGTCCGGAGCCATAGCTCACGAGGCCGCCAAAATCGGTGAGCCTTCGGTAACCAAAATTGGCGTTGAACGAGAGATCACCAATCGCCTGCCCAAAGTTTTCGCGCCGGCTGGTCAAGGGGATGTCGATATTGACCCGGCCAATGCCAACGCCGCGATCAAGCGTTGCGGCCCGGCTTCCCGCGCTGGTTTCGGTTTCGCTCTTGAAAGACAGGCGGTCAAATCCCGCGCGCAGCGTGAGCGAGACCGGCCCCGCGGGCAAGGCGAGCGGGGAGCCTGTGAGCGAATAGAGCGTACCGAACGTCGTTATGCGTGACCGGCCTAGATCGGCGCGACTGTTTAAAACGGGGCTGCGCTCGGTGAGCGTGCGGCTTTTGATTTGATCGGCAGTGGCCGTGAGTGCCCATTGCCACCGCCCGACATTGCCATCGATGGTGAGGCCCGCGTGGAGCGTCGCATTGCGCTCAGTCCGGTCTATCGGGTCGCTGCCCCCGGAGAGGGGAAGGCCAAGCTGTGAGGTCTGATGGTTCAGCGTGTAACCCAGATTGAGCGTCAACCCTGTGCCGCTCTTCCACGCGCGATTGTATACGCCGTTGAGTTGAAGCGTCTCACTGGTTGGCAGCAGGGTGCGGAAGGCGGCATCGTTGAAGCCGGGCTGGACGATACCGCGCTCTGCTTCGCTCAGGGGACTGGCGCGCTCATAGTCCGCGTTCAGGGTGATCCGCCCTTCCTTTGTGGCTTTGAACCAGCCGAGCTCGGCCTGCGCGTTTTGGCGCCCGCCTTTCGTTGGTGCCGCGTAAGTCCCCTCTGCCGTTAGGGCTGCAAAACCGGGTTTTAGAATGATATTGACGACGCGTTGATCGGGCGAATAGCCAAGCTTGAGCGCGACTTCCTCGGGGAAGACCTCGACGCGCTGAACCGCCTCGGCGGGAAGATCACGCATCTCGGCAAAGCTCGAAACGCGGCGACCGTTGAGGAGCATTACAGGAAATCCAGCGCCGCCACTCCGTCCCCCGCCCGACCGTGTTTGCGGGCCTAGCGACGCAACCAGCTCTCCGACGTTTGATGCGCCGACGCTGGCAACATCCTGTTCGTTCATCGTGAGTGTCGCTGGAATGGTCGTATCGACCGATCCGCGCAGCCGGTCGGCGGTCACGACAATGGTGCTGGCGTCATCAGCTTTGGGCGCGGCATCCTGCGCTACGGCCGAACCACAGACGAGTGTTGACGCTGCCACGGCCATGCAAAAGTGTAAAACGCGCCTCGTCAAATCATGCAGCCTTAGTTCTCATGAATACCCAGATAGGGGAAGAAAGGGCCACTTCAAGCCCTTGCCGCGCTGCGCATCAGTAGGGGGTGGCTAGACTGGCACGGCTTACCGATCAAAGGCCTTGGGGTGATCGCCTTCGGTGGGGCGGGTATAGCGCCGCCGCAACCGCGTTTGGCGTGTTTCGAGCGACTGTTTTATCCCGTCGATCCACACGCCTTCGACGCCGCTCGTCAGCTCAAGCGGATCACCATCCCAAATCACAACATCGCCGCGCCGCCCGACCCGTAACGATCCAATCTCTCCGCCCATGCCGATGATTTCCGCGGGCTTTGAGGTGATCGTTGAAAACGCGTCGACCCAGCTCAAGCCCTTTGCGCCGGGCAGTTTGGAGAGCGCGACCAGATTGCCGGCATATTGCATGCTGAGCTGCGCCTGACGGGTATCATTATCATCGATCATGCCGATGGCGACTGTGACACCCGCCGCCTTCATCCGCCCGATATTCGATTGCGTTGCCGCGATGGCTTCAAACGAGTCAGGCAAATCATTGAGCGCTGACGCGATCACCGGGATATGCGCGGCAGCAAGCGGCCCTGCGACGCGCCACCCTTCGCTGGCCCCGACGATGATAATATCAAGCAACGGAAATTCGCGCTTTAGGTCTATCACGGCGAGAATATCATTGGCACTTTCGACGTGAATGAGGAGCTTGGTCTGCCCGGAAATGACGGAGCCAAGCGCTTCAGCATCGGCCCGCTTGAGCAGTCCTTCGCTGCGCGGCACACCGCGCGCCACATCACGCGCTTCGGCAAGCGCGGTTTTAAACAGCGAGAGCCAAGCCCCCCGGCTTCCCCCTGCAAGGCGCGCGCCGGCTTCGCCAAACTCAACGAATTGAAACGCCCTCGCTTTGGTGATCGGGCGCGGATCAGCACCAGTATCGATGACAGCACCTTGACCGCCAAAAATGCTGTTGCTCGCTTCGGGGGAGACGATGGCACGCGTGACGCCAGCCGCCCGGTTCACGGCCATCGCTTCAACGTCAGGGCTTACTGACGGGGCAATGTCAATCGAGGCATTGAAGGGTGATCCGTTCGCCGATGCGTCATTGCTCGCGTCAACGGCGTCGACCCCCGCCAAGCCAAGCCGCGAGAAGCCTGCGACGATACCGGGCGTTACCCATTTTCCTGTCGCATCAATGCGCTCGACACCGGCAGGGATCGCCACCGATTTGCCGACCGCACTCACCCGTCCGTTGAGAATGACGACTGTGCCGCCTTCAATCGGCGGGCTGCCATCGCCGACCACGACGCGCCCGCCTGTAATGGCAATGTTTTGCGCCGTGGCGGGGGTCACAATAAGCGCCGCCGCACAAACGGCAAAGAGCCTAGCTGCTGAGCGGAAACCGATCATTTCGCGTCGCCTTCGCCGGGTTGACCCAATTCAAAGTCGCTCACGGGACGGCGTTTCGGATCGTGCGTATCCATCATCAAAGCGCCGTCAATCCACACTTTTTCAGGACGGCTATAGACGGACAGCGGATTGCCATTCCACAGCACGAGATCAGCCATCTTGCCGGGCAGCAAGCTCCCCGTTTTATCGGCAATCCCGAGCGCTTTTGCCGGATTATAGCTCAGCCAAGTCCACGCCACTTCGTCGGGAATGCTGATACCCATGCGCCGCCCATCGGCGAGCGCCTTGGCGGCTTCTTGGTTGAGCCGCTGGATGCCATTGGCGTCATCGGAATGGACGATTGCGCACGCCCCGGCGTTGTGCACCATCGGGATATTTTCGTTGATCGCATCATAGGCTTCCATCTTGAAGCCCCACCAATCAGCCCACATCGCGGCACAAATGCCCTCGCGCGCAAGGAGATCGGCAATCTTATAGGCCTCAACCGCGTGGTGAAAGGTTGAGATCTTATAGCCAAATTCATGCGCCATATCGATCACCTGCGCCATTTCATCGGCGCGGTAGCAATGATTATGAACCAGAATTTCGCCCGCAAGAACGCCCGCGAGTGTTTCCATCGC
>JBEGTP010000023.1:0-4121 GCA_041179365.1 Pseudomonadota bacterium | reverse complement strand
GGCCGGGTCGCTCGCCATAATGGCCGGTCACTTCACAATGGCCAGGCAAAGGCCCAGATTTGCCAGCGCGCGTATCGACCGTCAGACCAGCATCGCGCCAATCCGCAGACAGGATTGTCAGCCCTGTTACCGGCGCATTGCCTACCGCGATTGTCTTTAGCGCGGCACACTGCGCTGCGTTAAGGCTGGAGGAGGGCGGCGTGTCCGCCCCCATCAACAACGCTGCGGCCGGGGCCGCAAGCAATAGCCATCGGCTCCGACCGCCAAGCATCAGAATTTGAACCCAAGGCGCACACCGTATTCGCGCGGCGAGCCGTAAAATTCATTGTTGCCGTTCTGACCAGAGACGTAATATTCCTTGGTCAGGTTGGAGCCATATAACTCGACTCGCATTGGGCCAGCTTCATAGGTGAGCAGCGCAGAAAGCAAACCGTAAGATGCAAGTCGATCTGTGGTCGGGTTGTAAAACAGGCTAGTGAATTGTGATCCTACATGGGAATAATTGACGCGTGGGGTTATACGCCCCTCGCCAACCGCGAAGCTGTATTCCGCGCCAACATTCCATGTCCATTTTGGCGCAAAAAGAGATACGCCGCCGGTCGTATTCTGGATGAATGGTGTGTAATTGAAGCAATTGGTCGTCAGGGTCGCCGTGCATTGTGGTAAGGCCGCGTTAGCGTTGAATCCTGGAATATTCCTTGTGTTGATCAAGCTGCTCTGGCCAAGGCTGGAGTCGGTATAGGCCAGACCTCCATTAAACCCGAAGCCGCCAAACTTGGCTTGTATCTGAGCCTCGAAACCCTTGATCGTTGCACTTGCAACGTTGACAATGCCCGCGCGGCCTGACGCGGGGTTAAGCACTCCTTGTTGGAAGTTATTGTATTTATTGTAGAACACTCCCACCTGCGTCTTAAGGTGCTTGTCGAAAAGGCTGGCTTTCCACCCGGCCTCATAATCGGTCACCGTCTCTGGTTTGAATTCAGCACCAGGAGGGGTGGGAGGATTGATACCGCCGGGTTTGTAACCGCGCGCGACGAACACATAGATAAGATGGTCTTCATTTGGCTTCCAATTGAGTGCGAGCTTGCCGGTTGTCCTTCCATCCGTGTGATGTCCCGTCTGGGGCGATACATTGATGCCCGGAAAGTTCAGCCCCGCAGGACCGCGCGCAACAAATACACCGCCAGAGCCGTCAACCTTGAAATGGGAATAGCGGACGCCGGCTTGGATTTCCAACTGATCGCTCAGCTTGTAATTGGCCTGCGCAAAGACACCGGTTGTCACCTTATCAACATCGGGCTCAATCCAAAGCGTCTGGACAGTTGTCGCAGTGTTGAAATTGAAAATTCGAACATTGATCTTGTTCCGTTGATAATAGCCGCCGAGAATATAACTAAACGCGCTATCGCTGGGCGAGATAATGTTGATTTCACCACTGGTCTGGCGCTCACGGACAAACTGGCTTTGGCCAGCAGTTCCAACGGCGGTTGCATCAAGGTCATACAAGTTGCGAATACGCTTGTTTTGATAGGCACCCAAAGCCCGAATGACGAGGCCACCATCAGTTTCGTATTTCAGCTCAAGATTGTTGATGAAGGCATTTTCAACATTCTTGGTTTGGCCGTTGTAATTCAACTGATAACGAATTGGACTGCGCTGTGCTGAAAATTGGGTCGTCAAAACCGGTTGGTAGGCATATCCGCCCGCGTTACGCCGGATGAATTCGGCTTTGTATTGCGCGGAAAAATTTCCCGGTTTCCAGAGAATCTGGCCACGAATATCTTGCTCGGACAAGCGATCTGGTTTGTTGTTAGCTATGCCAATATCGCGATAATAAGAGTTGCGAGTGATGTCTAAGCCAGACAGGCGGACCGCTAGTGTCTCACCAATGGGTATATTGACGGCGGCATTCAGCCCCAGATGCCGATAATTGCCATATTCGAGGTTGACTGCGCCGCCCAGTTCGCCAAGCTTTGGCTTGTTGGTGTTGATGAAAATCGCGCCGCCTGTTGAGTTCGAGCCCACCAATGTCCCTTGGGGTCCGCGAAGCACTTCAATGGTTGAAATATCATAGAAGCTGCCAGTTGAAACAATCGGCGGCTGAAACACACCGTCTAGATAGCTTGCAACGCCGTTCGCAACCTGCGGAGATCCGCTTGCAAGGCCAATGCCGCGAATGTTGACGGATTCAGTTAGTCCCGCCTTCACAATCGAAAGGCCCGGCGCGATGTTTTGGAGATCAAGCTGGCGAACGACCGCCTTGTTGGTCAGGTCATCGCCCGCAACGACGGTGGCAGCGATGTTCACATTTTGTAGATTTTCCGCGCGGCGCTGCGCCGTCACTATGATTTCTTTTATCCCTGAATCCCCGTTCTCGGATGGGGCTGATTCCTGGGCCAAAACGGGCGAACTGGATAAAGCGATCGTCGATACTGCAAGGCTAAGATATTGCCGCGATTTTTTCATAATTTCCTCCCCGATTGCCACATTTCGCGGCCAAGATCTGATGCATATTTCCTACTGACGCGTTAGTTTAATATAATTTACGATGCAAAGTAAAGTGACTTTCGCTGGCGGAAGTCCTTGAGGGTTTCAGGCTATTCGAATTTTGACGCGCTCGATCAAAGGGCTATTCAAATCTGACGTGCAATTGCCTTTTGCTTTGCCGGCTAAAATTTTTTGGATCGACGCTTGCGGCTGCCGGTGGCACAAGAACGGCGTGATCAAGAGGGCTAAAATGCAGGATAAATCATCGACCAACAGAAATATCACGCGCTCTTCTGCGCGGTCGGCGAGGCCTCAGTCGCCAGATCGGGCGACTGAAACGCCCGGTGATAAGCGCGCGAAGATCAATTATGGGCCGTTGGATCGCTATTTGGGCTTTTACCTCCGTCGCCTGAATGAAAATTATCGCAAGCATTTCACGGCAGAGGCTGGCGATATGGATGTCCAGCCGCGGGAGGTTGGCGCTCTAGTGGTCATCTCGCTCAATCCAGGAATGACCCCCACCGAGCTGAGCGGAGCTCTCGCCTTGGATGGAGCGCAGATTACGGGAATGCTCAACCTTTTTGAAAGCCGCCAGCTTTTAGAACGTCGCATCTCAAGCTCTGACGCTCGCTCGCGGCTTGTTTACCTGACAGCAGAGGGCGAGCAGTTGGTCACGCGGCTCTATGGGCTAGTCAGCCGGTTTGATCAGCAATTCAAAGGCCAATCTCTCAGCGAGGATGAGCTGCGGCAGTTGCTGGGCTTGCTCGCCAAACTGAATGCAGGAACTGAAAAATAGGGTTTCGTATCCTTTTTTTAGGCACATAATTGCGCTGGCCCGCCTATCGACGCACCGGGGCGCCACATGATCTGAAAGCGCGCGTGGCAGTATTTTCCCCTCACTGAGGCTGCGGGAGTTCAGCCTAAGGCGTGCTTGCGGCGCTTGATGTCCTTGATCATGTAGAATGAGACCAAAAAGCACCAGAGCAGCCAAGCTGCTTATTGTATGTAGAACCCCACCAATCCGTTCCATGCGAAGGGACCCGATTTCAAATATTGCGTGAGGCTGGCCGGAACAAAAGTCAGCCCACACCAGATCGAAAACCAGCAGGCCCAACGGGGCCAGACTGGATGCGCACTGCGATCGGCCATGCCGATCACGGCCATGGCGCACATCTGCACTGTGGTGAGTACCCACTGGGTTTCAAGGCTCAGCCAACCCATGTCGGTCAGCATTTGGATCAACGCCGGATCGCGCTCGGGGCGGAACGTCGCAATCGACCAACACAGAATGCCGAAGCTGACCACGAAAACGGTGAGCGCGCCCCCGATGAGCTGGGAATAGGTCATCACCCGGGCGTCCTCTATCCGCATCATGTGGGCGCTGATCTGGCCGCTCCAGGGAATGTAGAAGCCCATCGTGACAAGGCACATGATCCAGCCGAAGCGAAGGCTATCAAGATGTTCGACGACCCAGCCACCCGTTGTCTGGACCGTCCACGCAGCCGAGGGCGGTGCGGGCAGATTGTGCCCGAAGATACCAAAAAAGATCACAAACAGGCTCACAAAAATCGGCCCGCACCACGCACTGAACAATTCGAGATTCAGACTAAGCCGCTTATCCATTCGTCCCTCCT
>JBEGTP010000022.1:0-9229 GCA_041179365.1 Pseudomonadota bacterium | reverse complement strand
GACCGCGAAGAGCGCGGGATACCAGGCGCAGTATACCACGAAGGGCGGCGAACAGATGGTTGTGGGCCAGCGTGAAGATGGCGCAGCCTTTTACATTCTCATCTCGCCGCGCCAATCGGGCGGCGCCGTGGCGGATCTGGTTGCCAACCGCGGAATTTGAGCTGGCTTGCAGCGTGCGCTCGCGTTAAGAAAAGCGATGCGTGCTTTCAAACAAGTTGATGTTTTTACGTCGGTTCCCTTGCTTGGGAACCCGGTTGCAGTTGTGCTCGACGGCGTGGGGCTGACAACCGCCCAAATGCAAGCGACGGCACGCTGGACGAATCTATCCGAAACGACTTTCGTTCTCCCCGTTACGCAAACGGGGGCTGACTATCATGTCCGCATTTTCACCCCCAATTCTGAATTGCCCTTTGCAGGGCACCCGACGCTTGGCACCGCGCATGCGCTGATCGAAGCGGGGTTGGTGACCCCCAAGGAAGGCAAATTGATCCAGCAATGCGCGGTTGGGCTTGTCGACGTCAGTGTGACCGCAACGGGTCTCTCCTTTCGCCTGCCTCGCTATGCGTTTGAAGACGCGCCTGCGGGGGAAGATTTGGCCGCTGCGATTGGCAGCGTCATTTACGGCGTGCCCCAAATTGTTGATGTTGGGCCGCGCTGGGTGATTGCTGAGCTTGCCTCAGCATCGGCGGTTGAGACGCTGTCACCTGATCTGGTTGCGCTCGCGGCCTATGAACGCGCGCATTTGGTGACGGGCTTGACCGTCTATGCGCTAGGCGGCGCGGGCGACATTAGCGTGCGGACCTTTGCCCCGTCCGACGGTGTTCCCGAAGATCCCGTGTGCGGCAGCGGCAATGGCGCGGTTGCAGCCTATCGGCTCCGCACTGGACAGATTAGGGATGGAGACGTTTATCTGGCAACGCAGGGACGACAAGTTGGCCGCGACGGAAAGGTCACGGTCCGCATCGCAGGCGCGGATGTCCATGTCGGGGGGGCGTGCGTGACCTGTGTTGATGGGGTATTCAGTTTGTAACGGACGCGCTAAGGCGCGTTCATGACTCCTCTCTTCACAGTGATGGGCGGCGGCGCATTGGGCGCTGGCCTCCGCTATCTTGTCGGCGTTGCATTGCCAACGCGCGCCGCTTGGCCTTGGGCCACGCTCAGTGTCAATCTGATCGGCGGCTTTGCCATGGGCTTGCTCGCGGCGGCGGTTTTGCGGGGGAGCGCGTCTGAGAGCTTTCGGCTCTTTGCCGGCGTTGGCATTCTCGGCGGCTTCACGACCTTCTCTGCCTTTAGCCTTGAGAGTTTTCGGATGATTGAAAATGGCGCTTGGGGTCTTTTGCTTTGCTATGTGCTGGCGTCCGTGATCGGCGCGGTCGGAGCGCTGGCCCTCGGCTATGGGATGATACGCTCATGAGCGACACCGCGCGCACCTTCACTGTGAAACCCGATGATGATGACATCAGGCTCGACCGCTGGTTTAAGCGGCATGTGCCCGACGCGAGTTTCAACCTTGTTTCACGCTGGGCGCGCACCGGCCAGCTCCGGGTTGACGGAAAGCGCGCGACACCAGGAGACCGCGTGAAGGCGGGTCAGCAAATCCGGGTCCCCCCCGCAGACCCCGCGATGGCTGCGACCAGCGAAGTCAAAGCAAAGCGCGCGCCAAAGCGCCCCGAACTGAGCGAAGACGAGATCGCCTTTGCGCAAAACCTTGTTATTTATAGGGATGACGCGGCGATCGTGCTCAACAAGCCGCCCGGCCTTGCGACTCAGGGCGGCACAAAGACCGACGAACATATTGACGGTCTCCTCGACGCGCTTTGGTTTGAGGCCGAAGGGCGACCAAAGCTTGTCCACCGGCTCGATAAAGACACCAGCGGCGCGCTGCTGATCGGACGGTCGGCAAAAGCGGCGGGGCATTTTGCCAAGGCCTTTTCGTCGCGAACGGCGCGGAAGGTTTATTGGGCGCTTGTCGTCGGCGTGCCCGACATTAAGGACGGGATGATCGAGCTCCCCCTTGCCAAACAGCCGGGCTCAGGCGGCGAAAAAATGCATGTTGATGAAAAGGCAGGGCTGCCCGCCCGGACCCGCTACCGTGTCATTGAACGCGCGGGTAATACCGCGACTTGGGTTGAGTTACAGCCCTTCACCGGGCGGACGCACCAACTGCGTGTCCATATGGCAGCCATTGGCCACCCCATTGTTGGAGACGGAAAATACGGCGGGCGCGAGGCGTTTCTCACCGGCTCGATTAGTCGCAAAATGCACCTTCACGCGCGGCGGATCCGCATCGACCACCCCGATGGTCGCCATCAAATTGATGTCCGCGCTGATTTGCCCGTGCATATGGAGGAGAGCTTTAACCAACTCGCGTTTGACGTTGAGCTTGCCGAAATGCTCCAGCTCGATGAAGTGAAATTTAAAGATACGGCCGAAGGAAAAGCGCGTCTTGCGGCTAATATCGCGAAATCAGCGCGCAAGGATCGCAAAGGCGAACGGCGCGGGCGCGGCGATCCTGAGGTGGCAAAGCGCGGCCGGACCAGCGTTGAAACGCCGAAACGAGGCCGGAGCGCTCCCGATAGTGCAAAGGGAGGCCGGCGCGCACCTGATGCCACCAAGCGAGGTCGAGGCGCGCCAGTCCCGCCGAAACGTGGTCGGTAGTTGCCGTGCACTCCAACCCGCAATTTAGGTGGCAGTCTGTGGACCAGATGCGCCACTTCGCCCGCGAGACGGGTTTTGGAATGCTGGTTGCTTTCACGCCGAACGGACTGAGTGTTGCTCATGTGCCGTTCGTTTTTTTGGACGATGAGCGATTGGGGGTGCATCTCGCACGAGCAAACCCCTTGGCGGCGCACCTTGACGCCGCGGATTGCGTGTGTGTCGTGACGGGACCATCCGCCTATATCAGCCCTGATTGGTACGGGCTTGATCAAAACCAAGTTCCGACGTGGAATTATCTCGCCGTTGAGCTGCGCGGACAAGCAATACGCATAGACGATGACGGCCTTTTGGCGCAAATCGATGCGCTTTCGCAAGAGCAAGAGCACAGGCTTTTTCCCAAGGTGCCGTGGACGCGCAGCAAAATGGATCGAGATGTTGCCGCGAAGATGACGCGCGCGATTGTCGGATTTGAAGTCCGCATCAGCGCGTGGCAGGGCACCACAAAATTCAATCAAAACAAGCCAGCTGAAGCACGGATCCGCGTCGCCGAGGCGCTTGATGCTGCCGGCAAAACGGCCGCTGCGCGCCTCATGCGGGACCCGCTGCAATGAACAAGCTTGCCCTTTTTGATTGCGACGGGACGCTCGTTGACAGCCAGCATAATATCATCCTGTGCATGGATGACGCCTTTCACCAAGCCGGTCTGACCCCGCCTTCGCGCGACGAAACCAAGCGCATTGTGGGCTTGAGCCTGTTGCCAGCGATGCAAGTGCTCGCGCCCGACGGTGAGCATGACCTGCACCTGCAATTGGCGGAAGATTACAAGTCAGCTTTTCAACGATTGCGCGGCAATGGGCTCATGGAAGAGCCGCTTTTTGAAGGTATTGTTGAAGCGCTCGCGCATTTGGCGGCGGAAGGCTGGCAACTCGGGGTTGCTACGGGCAAGTCGGATCGCGGGCTCGCGCTGTGCCTTGCTGAGCATAATCTCACAGATTTTTTTGTGACGCTCCAAACCGCCGATCGTCATCCCTCAAAGCCGCATCCTTCGATGGTGACTTTGGCGATGGCCGAAGCCGGCGCGTCGCCAGAAACGACGATTATGATCGGCGATACCAGCTTTGATATGGCCATGGGCGTGGCCGCAGGCGCGCGCTCGCTTGGGGTTGACTGGGGGTATCACCCCCACCACGAATTGATCGCCGCAGGAGCGTATCATGTCGCCTTGCATCCGCGCGACTTAAAAGGGGCCATGGCGTGACCGAGGAACAGGCAAAGCGGCGTTTTCTCCAGTTAACGGGGGTACGCTTCATCTCTGTCCTTCTCGCCTTTACCGGCATTGCCAATATTGGCGGCAAACTACTGCCCGCGCTTGCCCCCGGCTTTGGGCTTATGCTCGTTGTGTTTGGCGCTTTGGAATTTTTCCTCGCGCCGATTGTCCTCAAGCGCATCTGGCAGAAACAGGATCAATGAAGCGCTTTTACAAGGAAGCCGTCGTGACAGCCGAGCGCGGCATCGCGCTCGATGGCCGTCCGGTTAAAACACCCGCCAAAGCGCCATTGATTTTGCCGACTGAGGCGATGGCGCAGGCCGTTGCCGCCGAATGGCAGGCGCAAGGCGCGCTGATTGACCCCGCCCGCATGCCTTTTACAGGGCTTGCCAACGCAGCAATCGACCGCATTGCGCCAGACCCAGGGCGGTTTGCAGCGGGGCTTTCAACCTATGCTGAAAGCGAGCTTCTTTGCTACCGCGCGGGAGATCCGCCCCCGCTTGTTGCAAGACAAGCCGACCGTTGGGATCCCCTCCTCGCTTGGGCGTGCGCGCGCTTTGACGTGGCGTTTACGCTTGTGACGGGTGTCATGCATCAGCCGCAGCCTGCACAAACACTGGAGACGCTCGGCGATTCGGTCCGGTCTTACCCTGCTTTCATCCTTGCAGCGCTTTCTCCGCTCGTCACAATTTCGGGCTCGCTCGTCCTTGCGCTGGCCTTGCTTGAAGGTGTTTTGACGCCTGATGCGGCCTTTGATGCCGCGTTTCTTGAAGAACTTTGGCAAGAAGAACTCTGGGGAGCAGACGATTTGGCTTTGCAAACCCGGGCACTGCGCCGCGCAGACTTTCATGCAGCGTTCACATTTAATCTGCTTTACCAAGAACGTTGTTAACGGGCGGCGCCTGGTCTGAATCTGAATTGACCTTGGCCTTCAAATGCAGCAGTTCTTATTTTTATCTTTTTGTATGGGGGCGTTAGATGAAAAAACTGGGAATGGGAGTCGCGCTTTTGCTGAGTGCGTCTCTGGCGAACGCCGCAGATTTGAGCCGCAAAGATCAATGCACAGCGCATTACATCACGATGACCGGGCTGATGGGCATCCTTGGTGACAAGGATAGTCCGGCAGCGCCTGAAGATCGTGAAAACTTCAACAAGGTTGGCAATGCGTTTGCCGAACGTTTGCTGAGCGTTGCCGGTGTGGAGCAATATGAAGATATTCCGCAGCCCGTCACCGCAATGGGCATCGGCGCGCTTAAAGCAATCGCGGACGATCCAAAGACCGCCATGGAAGCGCTGCGCGTGAACATTGCAGCGTGCGACAAAGAGCTTGGTCTCGTCCCGATCATGTGAAGTCGGATTAGGCCTGCAAATTCAAACACTATTTTTCAAGGAGTATCGCGTTATGAAAATTTTGAACCTTGCGCTCAGTGCCGCGCTCTTGGTCGCGCCAATGGCCGTAAGCGCAGCGGAAGTTGCAGATGCCAATCGCCAAAAGCAGTGTTCAATCACCTATTTTGCGAATACGATTTTGATGGCAGTGCTGGCCGACGAGGGGAGCACGGCAACGGCCGAGCAAAAAACGCACTTTAACGATCTTGCAGCCAAAATGGGCAATAAGGCCATGAAACTTTCTGCCGTCACGGACATCGAAAAGATACCCGAAGATGTGAAGACGGGTGCGATGTCGCAGCTCGAAGCCGCGCTCAAACTTCCAGAAGGCAAGGGCCTTTTGCAGCTCGTCGACGATTCGAAGGCGTGCGATGCCGAGTTCGGCTTGTAACGTTTGATCGCAATCCAACGACCAAACGGATCGACAAAAGGAAGACAGATATGAAATTATTTTTTGCCCTTCTTGCCACGGCAACGCTTGCGGGCACGGCTGTTGCGGCTGATTTGAGCCCCGCGCGCAAGGAGCAATGCGCGACGCATTATCTCACGATGGCGGTGATTGCCACGGCCGGGCGCCCCGAAGGCTCGACCGATATTCCGCCAAAGGCAGCAGAGTTTGCCGACCGCTCCGTAACGACACTTGGCGTTTCTGATTTTTCGGGTGTCCCCGACACTGTGAAGGACGGCGTTGATCCGCTTCTGAAAGCGCTCGTCGCGTCTGAGAATAAGGATGCTATGAAGGCGTTTGCGGATGTTATCAGAGGCTGCGACGCGGAACTCGGGCTGACTCCAATCGAGCTTTGAACCGGTTTGGCAGCGAAAAAAATCTAGATAGGGGCGGTGGCTGAAAAGCTGCCGCCCTTTTTCGATTTACACAGGCGGCAGGGTGGCAACTGGCGTTTCGGGCAGAACGGCGACCGTCGGCAGAAACCAGCGCGCGAGGACAAGCCCGCCGATGCAGAGCACTAGGGCTTCGCCAAGAAAAGCGAATATAGCATAGCCCCAATCATGGTGAAGCCAGATCGGGTTGCCAAGCGTGATCAACGCCGAAGCGGCAAAGGCAAAGCAGACAACCACAACCGCGCGCGATTTGAAATCTGGCACCCGCCTGTCGAGCTGCGAAAGCCCGCCTGCCATTAAGAAAGCGACAATGAGGTAGAGCCCAAATCCCCAGATCATGCCGTCCATCGCTTCGGCTTGAAACCCCTTGCTGTTGTAATGCACGGTCGCCACAGGGCCTTTTCCGTAGAGCGTTGTTCCTGACGGGGTCCGAAGATTGGGGATCATATAGGTGCCCGTCTCGGGGAGGTTTGCAGCCAGTGCAGCCTGCACGCTCGCACTTTGCGTCTCATTTGCGTCGGTATAGGCAATCGTCGCAAGCGGCCCCGCAAAATAGAAAAATCCGGCAAAAAACATTGCAATCGCAGCGGCAAATGAGCCGAAGAATAATTTGAACATTGTGTCCCCTCCCGTTTGGAGCACAGGCTAAGCGCGGCAACCTATTTCGTCAAACTTCTCACAAAGCCGATCAGACCCGTCTGGCGACTGCGTTTTTCGCGCTCGCCGTTGAGGATCGTTTGTACCTTTTGAAAGCAAGGGTCTACATCATCATTGACGAGGACATAGTCATAGCCATCCCAGTGGCTAATTTCGGCTGCGGCGCGCGCCATGCGTCCGTCTATCACTGCGTCGCTATCGGTCCGCCGTGCGCGCAACCGTCGTTCAAGCTCTTCCATCGATGGCGGAAAGATAAAGATACGCACAACATCGCCGCCAGCCTGCTGGTAAAGCTGCTGCGCGCCCTGCCAGTCAATGTCAAAAAGCACGTCGCGGCCCTCGGCAAGGGCGTGTTCAACGGGTGCGCGCGGGGTGCCGTAGCGATGACCAAAAACATGGGCCCATTCAAGGAAATCATTGTCCGCGACCATCGCCTTAAAGGCGTCAGTCGTCACAAAATGATAGTCCACGCCGTCAACTTCGCCGGGCCGCGGGTCGCGCGTGGTCGCTGAAACGGACATTTCAAGACCCGCTTCGGCGGCGAGTAGTTTTCGCGCAATTGTCGATTTTCCTGCGCCCGAGGGCGAGGAGACGATGAAAAGAATGCCGCGCCGCTTCAATTGATGCGGATCTTTAGAGTGAGCTTCTGCCATATCTGTTCTTGCAACGCCGCGCCTCTGGCGTCAATCATTGGCCGATGGGAATTTCACGACGATATTGGATTGGCCTCGCAGGCTTGTTTGCCTTGATCACAGGCATTTTGCTCGCGATGCACCGCCCGCTGATCTGCACCTGCGGCACAATCAAGCTGTGGGAGGGCGTGGTCAACGGGCCGGGCAACAGCCAGCATATCAGCGACTGGTATAGCTTTAGCCATGTCATTCACGGCTTTCTGTTTTTCGGGCTGACTTTTGGGCTGTTACGGCGCTTCTCACTCGGCGCGCGCGCGATGATCGCTGCGGCACTCGAACTGAGCTGGGAAGTGCTCGAAAATAGTCCGATGATCATTGATCGTTACCGGCAGGCGACCATGGCGGTCGGCTATTCAGGGGATTCGATCTTGAATTCGCTTTCTGATGGCGGCTGGATGGTCATCGGTTTTCTCGCGGCGAGCCGCCTCCCTTGGAAGGTAACGGTGGCGCTTGCCATCGGGTTTGAGCTTTTCACGCTCGTCATGATCCGCGATAATTTGACCTTGAACATTGTCATGCTCGTCGCGCCGCTTGATGCAATCCGTCAATGGCAGGCTGGTCTGTAAAAACGCCACTCAGACTGTTTTGCGCACTCTAACGCGCGGGGCGCTGCGCTTTGCTGGCTTGCAAAAAGGCGATCACATCGGCGCGGGCTTGGGCATCGGGCAACGCAAAGACCATCCGGGAGCCCGGAACCAAGGCTTGAGAATTGGTGAGCCAGCGGTCGAGCATGGCCTCTGTCCAGACAATGCCGCTCGCTTTTAACCGCGCTGTATAGCCATAGCCGGGGACCATGGCCGCTTTGCTGCCGTAAAGGCTGCGCTGCGCGGGGCCGTAGCGATTTTCATCAAGCGCGTGGCAGCCGGTACATTGATCATCATAAACACGCTTGCCGCGGATGATGTCACCTTTCATCAGGGCTCCGCGCAGAGGCGTTGCAAGCAGCGCTCCTGCAAAAAGGACCGTAAGAGCTGTGAACGCGATCTTCATAGCGGGCTCCAATTTTTAAGGCTGCCATTTCATAGGCTTATATCAGCTTGGGATCAATGGCCGTGCGGCCTGATCAGATATTTCTCGCCTGTCTTCTTGGCGTTATACGCGGTAAGCACAGCGGGATCGAGCGCTTCAGCGAGCGAAATTTCATGGCTATAGTGGCTCTTGAACGTTGTCGTGAGCTCGGCGGCGACACGGTGGCGCATCTGGCCGACAATATCCGGCCCAGCCTGCGTCATAAAGGGCGTTAGCAGGAAGCCGTTGACGGCCCAGGAAAAACCGAAGCTCCGGTTGAGCAGCGTCGGCCCTAAGTCAAGCGCGCCGTACACGTACATCTGCTTAAACGTGTCCGAGCCGTAACGGCTGTAAGTCGTCGCGGTTTTGACGGCTGCCTGCTCCATACACGCCAATATCTGGCTCACGAGCTTGCCGCCGCCAATGGCATCAAAACCGCACGTCGCGCCAGTTTCGATCAACGCCTGCGTGAGATCATCAAGGAATGTCGGTGCGCTCGAATTGACGATATAGGTTGCCCCAATCGACGTGAGCAGCGCGACCTGCTCGGCGCTGCGGACAATGTTGACCAGCGGCACGTTATCCGCCTTGCAGATTTTCACGAGCATTTGCCCGAGGTTTGATGCGGCGGCTGTGTGAACCAGTGCCTTGTGCCCTCCCGCTTTCATCACTTGAGGAAAGGCGAGCGACGTGAGCGGATTGACGAAGCATGAGGCGC
>JBEGTP010000021.1:0-6793 GCA_041179365.1 Pseudomonadota bacterium | reverse complement strand
TTCTGGTGCATACCGCGTCGCATCGACCCGCTTTGAGGCAATGGCTCTGCGCGTGTCCCTTCAAGCGATGCCTACCGCCCCGCCTTTGCCCATCAATGCAAATGCCGGACGCTACACTGCGGAGCCAGATTTGGTACCGGGGCCAACCCGGCTTCTGCTCGTTGATTTGCCGATGTTGACGCCCGGCGTGGCAACGCTGCCGCAAGTGTTCGTTGCAGCAGCGGGCGTTGGGTCGGGATGGCGCAAGGCTGACCTGCTCTTAAGCCTGGATGATGGTTTGAGCTGGGATCCCATCGGCCAGACGGCGGCACCCGCGATAATCGGGACCGCCGAGACGGTTTTGCAACCCGGCTCGCCATGCGCATTCGATGACATCAACGCGCTGGACGTTACGCTCGTGCCGGGGAGCGCAGACCTACTTGCAGTGGATGACGACGCGCTCATCGCTGGACGTAATCTCGCCCTTGTGGGTCAAGAGCTCATTCAATTTGGGGTGGTTACACCGCTTGGGCCACACCAATTCCGGCTTTCTCGCTTGCTACGCGGTCGGCGAGGGACCGAATGGGCACAGAGTGAACACCATTTAGCCGAAAGATTTTTGCTGATCGAGCGCGACACGCTGCTGCCCATCAGTGTCGCTGTAGGAACGGCATCGGTCCGCGTACTGGCGCATGGTCTTGGTGATCTGAGCCCTGTTGAGGCGACGCTTCTCGCGCCGGGACAAGCGTTGGAACCCCTTTCACCGATTGCCCTAACAGCCGAACGCGCGCCGAACGGTGATCTGCAATTCGCCTGGATCCGCCGCAGCCGCGACGGCTGGCGCTGGAATGACGGCGTTGATGCGCCGTTGGTTGAAGAGAGTGAACGCTACCAAGTCGCGCTGGAGCCCGATGTCGGCCTCGTCCGCAGCATGATCGTGGATGAACCGCGATGGACCTATCCGCTGGCCGAACAAAACGCTGATACCGCGAGCGGAGCCGCGACCGTGACCGTGCGTGTTGCCCAAATTGGCACGCACACCGTTTCGCGCAGCGTAACGCTGCTCATTGCCCTTTAAGTCCCCATTTTGGAGAGAAGACCATGGTTGAAACAACGGCCCGTTTATCTTTGCCCCTGATCGCAGCCGGTCAAGCGCAGAAAGAGATTGCGCATAATGAAGCCCTTATTCTTGCAGATTGTCTACTCCAGCCGGTCGTTGAGGGCGTTGGACCGGCGCAAGTGCCGCTCAGCCCGGGCTTAGGCGCAAGTTGGATCATTGGCGCGACGCCGCTCGGCGCTTGGGCTGGCAAGGCGGGCTTTGTCGCGCTTTGGACAGCGGGTGGCTGGCGCTTTCTGCCGCCTCGCGAAGGCATGTCATTCTGGTCCATTGCCGACGCGCTTTGGGTTCAGCGGCGCGCCGGTGCTTGGATCCTTGGCGCGTCAAATGCGCAAAGCTTTCGGGTGGACGGTGTTCAAGTCGTCGGCGCGCGTCAACCCGCAATTTCGGGATTGGCCGGCGGAGCCGTTATTGACGCAGAAGCGCGAATCGCAATCACTGCGATGCTTGGTGCATTAAGAACCCATGGTTTGATCGCTCTCTAGCGCCTCGAATTTTAGCCAGTTCGTAGCAAATAAGCGATGACTAGCGACATTTGTGTCACAGTTTCGTCAATTGCCGTCTTGCGTCCCCTCTCTGGTTTGCGCTAGGGCATTCAAGCTGTCCCAAGTGACATTTTAGAAAGGGGTTTACTATGCGGAAGCTTGCTATCACGATAGCGCTTGCCACGACTGCGATTACCTCGCCAGCGCTCGCGCGCGACGATTCATGGTATATTGGTGTCGATGGCGGTCCATCGATTGTTGAAGATCAGAAAATTGATATCGGAATTCTTGCAGATGCCGGCACTGCTGGCTTCAAGACTGGTTATGATTTCGATGGCGTGATCGGATATGATTTCGGCGGTTTCCGCCTTGAATCGGAAGTCGGTTACAAACAGGCTGGTCTTGATGACTATGCCTCAGCGACAACGACAGCCAACCGCAATGTGGTCAACGGTCCGTTGGTCAATTCGCCTGCTGGTTCCTACACCTATGCTGGCGGCAAGGTTTCAGCCCTGAGCTTCATGCTCAACGGTCTGCTTGACTTTGGCGAAGACGATGGCCTTCAGGGCTTCATCGGCGGCGGCGGCGGTGTTGCGCGCGTCAAAACCGACTATGCTTTGAACACAAATGGTCTCAGCTTCCTGAATGATTCCGACACCGGTTTCGCATGGCAAGCTGTTGCTGGCGTACGCGCTCCGATTAGCAGTAATTGGGATGTGGGCTTGAAGTATCGCTTCTTTAATGCGCCTGGTGTTGACCTTGTCGATGCAAATGGCCGTGCCAATAGCACGCGCCTGCGCACACACTCGATCCTGGGTAGCATCACGTATAACTTTGGTGGTGCTCCTGCCCCAGTTTCTATCGCGCCTGCTCCGCCTCCGCCACCACCTGTGGAAGAGACAGCGCCACCGCCTCCTCCGCCTCCGCCACAGCAGGCTGAGTGCACACCTGGGCCCTACATCGTGTTCTTTGATTGGGATAAGTCAGACATTACGCCTGATGCAGCCTCGATCCTCGACAATGCTGCGGCAGCCTATGGCAATTGCGGTAATGCGCAGGTTATGCTTGCAGGTCACGCCGATAAATCGGGTAAGCCCGCCTACAATGTTGGCCTTTCAGAGCGTCGCAACGCTGCTGTTCGCGCTTATCTTGACGGCAAGGGCATTGCTGACAGCGTCATCACAACGCAGGCCTTCGGTGAAGGTTCGCCGCGGGTGCCGACGGCTGATGGTGTTCGTGAACTGCAGAACCGTCGGGTGGAAATCACCTACGGTCCTGGTTCGGGCAACTAAGCTCGGGCAACTAAGCTTTTCCCAACCCCGGTTGGAAAACGAGAGAGCCGGTCGAAAGACCGGCTCTTTTCGTTTGGAGCGGGGCGGCGGCGAATGGGCGGTGCTCAGCGCTTGTGAAGCTGCTCATCGATGACCCAGCAATAGGGCGCACGCGCGGCGGACATCGCGCCCAGAGCCGACAGCCTTCATCGTGAATTTTCGCGGGCGTGGCACACGTCGTTCTCCCGCGCTCTAGAGCGCGCGCCGAGCATCGGCTCGCTACGATGCTATCCATTTCAAAGGCGTCGCTCCGATGCCTTGAAAGGCCGCACTCCGCATCACGCCGTTACTTCAGCCATCGCATTGAGCCGTCTACCCCGTGTCGCTGTTCCTTAAACAGGTTCACCGGCATTGCGCGCGCGGGCAATCAAAGTCGCTTCGAGGCGCGGAAACGACTGAATGGCAATGACAATGCACATCACAATAATCGGTACCACGACGATGGTGGACAAGATTGCGGCGCGCAGATCGTGCGTCACATCGCTTACCAAACCCACAATATAGGGTCCGAGGCCAAGGCCGATTACCGTCGTGCCAAGCAAGAATACGGCTGTTGCTGTGCCCCGCATGCGCGGCAACACGAGGTCTTGTATGCTCGCGCCGCACGGACCAAGCCACATGATGTGGAAAAACATATTGAGCCCGGCGAGCGCCAGAAAGGCGTCAACGGTCGCCGCATGGTAGGTCAGGTAAAGCGTGAAGGCCGAGATGAGGACCGCGATAAGGGGCACAAAGAGGCGTCCGGCAGGATGAAATCGCTTGAACCAATCGCCTAAAATGCCGCCAAAGGCAGCACCAAACCCGCCCGCCGCAGCCGTGACGAGGCCAAGTTTGACGCCAAATTCTGGCCCGACACCAAATTGAGTTTTGGCATAGAGAAACACAAACGGCGCGGCACCATAACTGATGAAGGACATGAGGCCGCCGACCAATGTGATCGCCACAAAGCCGCGATTTGCGATGAGCGAATAAGCGGGCGCATCGCGCAATTTGATGGTTTGAACCCAGCTCGCCGAGCAATAAATGCCGATTGCAATCGCGATCCACTGGATCATGTTGGTTGTGAAAGGAATGCCGCCGATGGTTGCGACAACCGGCCGCTTGGTTGGGTTGAGCAAACCGTCGGTGAAATGAACGACGATGACGGCGGCTATCATCAGGCCTACCATCAAGACGAAATTCGTGATGAGGGGGCGCTTATCGGGTGCGGCCCGCGCGAACCGCAGTAAGTTCCAAGGCGGTAGCATCGCTGCAAATTCTCGCATCACCGAGCGAAAAGGGTGCGGGTCTCCAGGGGTTGGTAAGCCGTCTATTTCCCCGCGCACAGGCTCACGCACGGTCAAGAGCGCCAGTAGCGCGAGAGCAATGCCTGGCAGCCCGAAAACAAGATAAGTCGCTTGCCATCCTTTCAAGCCAAAGGGCGCAGTCGCGCTTGTGTAATGCGCCTCCCAATATTTGATGACCTGGCTACCGAACATCGTGGAGGCCCCAGAACCGATATAGATTCCGCTTGAATAGAGAGCGAGCACGGTGGCGCGCATCCGCTTTGGGAAATAGTCTTGCAGCAAAGAATATGAGGCAGGCGACGCGCTCGCTTCCCCTACGCCGACACCAATCCGCGCAGCACCAAGTTGCGCAAAATTGCCCGCCATGCCCGATAGGGCGGTCATGACTGACCAAAAGCCGAGGCCGAGCGAAATTGTTTTCACGCGGCTCCAGCCGTCGGCAAGCTTGGCGAGTGGCAGACCAAAAACGGCGTAAAAAAGCGCAAAGGCCGTGCCGTAAAGCAGACCAATCTGCGCATCAGAGACCCCAAGATCGGCTTTTAGGTAAGGCGCAAGGATTGTGACGACCGAGCGATCGAGAAAGTTGAAGGCGAAAATCACCATCAACAATGCGAGCACGTAGCTGCGATAGGCGGTACTGCCCATGATCCTCCCCTTTGTTTTTGTTCCGCGCAGCATTGCAGAGTTCGCAGTTGGTGCAAAGCGGTATTCACCGTCTCTAAGCCCGGCCCTGTTACCGGCTTCAAACTGGCGGGAAAATGTCGATGCGTTGGGTTTACCGGTCACAAATGGTGCCTGTGTCGTGTTTCCCTTGAATTTTGGGATCAGACATCCGATATTGTCTGATATTCAGCCATCATGCTGGATGAAGAGGAGTGTTAACATGGCGAATTGGTCTGATCCGCGGACGATTGGCGCAGAGCCCGGCATAGACGTCGGCGCGCGCGGCGCGGCGTTTGATGCTGGCCTTCGGTCATATATGCTGTCGGTCTACAATTATATGGCGTCGGGTGTTCTGTTGACGGGGCTCGTATCCTATTTCTTCGCGAAGTCTGGGATGGCGCTTGCCATCGCGCATGGGCCGGTGATGTGGCTTGTTGCATTGTCACCCTTGGCCTTTATTTTGGTGATGAACTTTGGCCTCAACAAAATGTCGACGACAACACTGCAAGCCTGCTTCTGGGCTTTTGCGACGGTGATGGGTCTATCGATGTCGGTGATCTTTCTGCGCTATACCGAAGCTTCGATTTTCCAAGCGTTTCTGGCGACCTCGGCCTCGTTCCTTGGATTGAGCCTGTTTGGCTATACGACGAAGAAGGATCTTTCTGGCTTCGGCACCTTCCTGATCATGGGGGTGGTTGGCCTGCTCGTGGCGTCGATTGCCAACATCTTTCTGCACTCATCAACGCTTAGCTTTGCGATCAGTGCAATTGGGGTGCTGGTTTTTGCAGGGTTGACGGCCTATGACACGCAGCGAATTAAATCGATGTACAGCTATGTTGCTGGCACTGACATGATTGGCAAAACGGCCATCATGGGCGCACTGAACCTGTATCTGGACTTTGTGAACATGTTTCAGTTTCTGCTGAGCTTCATGGGCTCGCGCGACTAATCTGCCGCGTGCGGTAAAAAAATGGCCCGGCGGGATTGCTCCTGCCGGGCCTTTTTTATGTCTGTTTGGCGTCGTTACGCGCCAGCTTTGGCTTTCGTCTTGCCGCCCTTTTTGCCCCGCTTCGGAGGCGCGGCGACGATCTCAAAGGCAAGCTTTCCGTCCTTCAAATGAACGCTCACTTCGCCGCCATTGACGAGCTTGCCAAAGAGCAATTCTTCGGCGAGCGGTTGTTTGATTTTTTCTTGAATGAGACGCGCCATGGGACGCGCACCGTAGAGCTTGTCATAGCCCTTTTCGGTAAGCCACTCCATTGAGGCCTTGTCGAGCTTGATGTGAACCTCTCGGTCTGCAAGCTGGAGTTCGAGCTGGAGGATAAACTTCTCCACAACGCGCGCCACAACTTCTGACGGCAGATAGGCGAAAGGAATAACCGCATCGAGACGGTTCCGGAATTCAGGCGTGAACATCTTTTTCACAGCCTCGCCGTCTTCACCCTCGCGCGAGAGATTGCCAAAGCCCAGTGTCTCGCGCGCCATGTCAGATGCGCCGGCATTCGTCGTCATGATCAAGATCACGTTGCGAAAATCAACCGTCTTACCGTGGTGATCGGTCAGCTTGCCATTGTCCATGACCTGCAACAGGATGTTGAACAGATCAGGATGGGCCTTTTCGATTTCGTCGAGCAGCAAGACACAGTGCGGTTGCTGGTCGATGGCATCCGTGAGAAGCCCGCCCTGATCATAGCCAACATAGCCCGGCGGCGCCCCGATCAAGCGGCTGACGCTGTGGCGCTCCATATACTCGCTCATGTCAAAGCGTTCGATGGGGATGCCAAGGATGCTCGCCAATTGGCGCGCAACCTCTGTCTTGCCGACGCCGGTTGGCCCGGTGAAGAGATAATTACCGATGGGCTTTTCCGGATCGCGCAGGCCAGCGCGACTGAGCTTGATAGCCGAAGCCAGCGATTCGATGGCAAGATCTTG
>JBEGTP010000020.1:0-4285 GCA_041179365.1 Pseudomonadota bacterium | reverse complement strand
TCATCAGGAATGAGCGTCGGACCACCGCCCGCCGCTGCCATCGCATCAAAAGCGCTGAGGAGAAGATTGTAAAAGACGACCCCGCCAAAGGGAGGCTCAAACCAGCGCGCGCGGACGAATTGCGATAATTTTGCGCGGACCTCAGCGCGCGCTTCAACGCCTACTGTTTTATCAACGGTGCCGCCAGGCTTTCGGGTCGCAAGCCAAGCGATCGGCGTCGCCCAGAATTTTGTAAACCGCTTTAACGCGCGCGCATCAGGATCTAAAAGCGTTTCAATATCAGCATCTTGAAGCCACAAGTTCGTAAGTGGCGCGAGTGATTGCCCTGTGGCAATGGCATTTGCTAAGAAGATTCCGTTGATCCCGCCCGCGCTCGCCCCCGTTATGATGTCCGAGAAAACTCTCAGCTTAAGGCCAGTGCTTTCAAGAATCACTTCCAAGAAGTCGCGGTACACTGCCTCAGACCCCTGAAGTGGTTTCTCCCCGGCATGGAAGGCACGAGAGGCCCTCAAGAGGTGCCAGATTTCCTTAGTGATGCCGTGCATGTAGACCGCGAGGCTGATCCCTCCGTAGCAAATTAGCGCCAGTCTGAGTTCTTTTTCCCGCATGGCGTTAACTTAGAGCAGATTCAGGTCTTGTCGAGACTCTCAAAATGGAAACTAGACAATTGTGTTTCTTTTTTGTTCTGATAATGCAGGCGTATGGCTAAACCCAAAAGAAAATTCGTCTGCCAAGCCTGCGGGTCAGTTGCGCCGCGCTGGCAAGGGCAATGCGATGATTGCAGCGCATGGAATACGCTTGCCGAAGAAGCGCCGGAGACGGTCTTTTCTGCCCGCCACAGTTTGCAGGGCGGCGGCCAACGGATTGGTCTCGTTGGCCTCGACGCTGATGTGGCGCTTCCGCCGCGCATTGTTAGTGGCATTGGCGAGTTTGACCGCGCGCTTGGCGGGGGATTTGTGGCGGGATCCGCCACGCTGATTGGCGGGGATCCCGGTATCGGTAAATCGACACTGTTGCTGCAAGCGGCAGCGCTGATGGCGCGCGCGGGGCAGGGTGTCGCGTATATTTCTGGCGAGGAAGCGTCCGATCAAGTCCGCTTGCGCGCGCGCCGTTTGGGTTTGGGTGATGCGCCGGTTCAATTGGCCGCCGCGACCTCTGTGCGCGATATTTTAACGACACTCAGCCACGCACCCAAGCTTGACTTTGTTGTGATCGACTCGATCCAAACAATGCATTCGGACCTTATCGAGGGTGCCCCAGGCACCGTGAGTCAAGTGCGCGCGTCGGCGCAAGAGCTAATCCGTTTTGCCAAGGAAAACGGCGCTGCCGTTGTGCTCGTCGGCCATGTGACCAAAGACGGCAGCATCGCGGGGCCGCGCGTGCTTGAACATATGGTGGATACCGTACTCAGTTTTGAGGGAGAACGGAGCCATCAATACAGGATCCTGCGCGCGATCAAGAATCGCTTTGGCGGCACCGATGAAATTGGTGTTTTTGCAATGGAATCTGAAGGGCTTGCTGAGGTTGGTAATCCGTCCTCCCTCTTTCTCACGTCACGCGGCGAGTCGGTGAGTGGAACGACAGTGTTTCCAGCGCTTGAAGGAACAAGGCCGGTCTTGGTCGAAGTGCAGGCGTTGACGGTTCGGCTTGCAAGTGGCGCAACGCCGCGCCGCGCCGTTGTTGGCTGGGATTCAGGGCGTCTGGCGATGATTCTTGCCGTGCTAGAAGCGCGCTGCGGGTTGTCACTTTCGTCGGCCGAAGTCTATCTAAACATTGCAGGCGGTTATCGCCTTACGGATCCCGCGGCGGATCTTGCGGTTGCGGCGGCGCTCATATCATCATGGTCGGAACGCGAAGTGCCTGCAACGGCCATAGCTTTTGGAGAAATTGCGCTTTCGGGCGAAATCCGGCCCGTTTCTCATGCCAATCTGCGGCTGAAAGAGGCGGCAAAGCTTGGCTTTGAGCAAGCTTGGCTTCCCCCCGGTATGGAGCGCGATGCAGGCGGGATAACCTGCATGGGGTTTCGCACCCTCGGGCAATTCGTTGACCATTTGCTGGGGCGCGGATAGATTGCTGGAATGACTGCGCTTGATATTCTTGTTTTGCTTTTGGTGGGCGGCACCGCTTTGTTGGGCTTTAAGCGAGGTTTGACAACAGAAATGCTGTCTCTCGCGGCGTGGGTGGTGGCGATTGCAGCCGTAAAAGTTTTGCATGCACCCGTCACGGAGCTGCTGACAGGGCTTGTGAAAAACGAGTCTGGTGCTGCCGTTCTCGCTTTTTCGCTGATATTTGGGTTGGCGATGTGGCTTGGCCGGATGCTGGCCCGCAAAGTTGGGGAGCAAACAAAGGCTTCGGCTCTGGGCTTGTTTGATCGCATTTTAGGTGGTGGGTTTGGCGCGACAAAGGGTCTGATTGGCGCTTGCATTGCTTTTCTTCTTGTCTCGCTTTTTTACAATACCCTTCATTCGCGCGCGGCCGAACGGCCAAAATGGATGACGGACTCCAAAAGCTATGTTCTGTTGAGCGCGAGTTCAAAAATGCTCGTCGACTTGGTTGAAAAGCGGCAGGCAGCGGTTGTTCCCTCGCCCAATAACGTCATCACGGCGGGCGATTAAGCGCGCCCGTGTCAGCCCTTTATTCCCAAGATATTCTCAGACTTGCGACCAGCATTCCGTATCTGGGTCGACTAGCAGGCGCACAGGCCAGCGTTGAGCGACGCTCGCCCGTCTGCGGCAGCCGGATTACGGTTGATATTGTTCTCGGCTCTGACGGAACAGTCGCAGCCATTGGCTTGGCTCCCAATGCTTGCGCCCTTGGACAAGCGGCGACGGCGCTGCTTGGGCAATCCGTTCTCGGTAAAATGCCGCGGGAGCTCGCAGAGGCCCGCGATGCCCTTACCGACTGGCTTGCCCTCAAGCGTCCGGATGCAGGCGACTGGCCCGGGCTAGCGGTCTTTTTACCGGCGCTCGCCTATACCGGGCGCCATGCTGCAATTCGGCTTCCGTTTGAGGCCGCTGCCGAAGCCGCTGCCTCAGCCCAAGCCGAAGCAGCCTCCCAATGAACCACGAATCGATCGTATTGGAAGCAGCGATTTTGTTGGGGGCAGGGCTAGCCTGCGTCATGATTTTCCGGCGACTTGGGCTTGGCGCGGTGCTTGGATACCTCGTGGCAGGGGCGCTCATCGGGCCCCACGGGTTTGGTCTTGTCGGCGGCGGCGAATCGAAACTCGCCATTGCCGAGATTGGCATCGCCCTTTTACTTTTTCTGGTCGGCATGGAGCTTAACCCGGCGCGGCTCTGGCAACTCAAGCATAATATATTTGGGCTCGGGCTCCTGCAGGTCATTCTGAGTGGTCTCGCGCTCACCTTCTTTGTTCATCTTGCAAGCCAATTTTCTTGGTGTGCGGCGCTCGCACTTGGTTTGCCGCTTGCTTTGTCATCAACCGCGCAGGTCTTGCCAAGTTTAAAAGCGTCAGGGCGAATTAACTCACCCTTTGGCGAGCGCGCCTTTTCGATATTGCTGTTCCAAGACCTCGCCATTGTCCCCCTGATCACGATCATCTCTGCGCTTTCGCGCGCGCCGACAGATGTGAATGCGCCGCCTGGCTGGCTCTTAGGGGCGTACACAGTCTCTGCGATTGTCGGCCTTGTGCTCGCCGGACGATTTCTTATTAGCCCGCTCTTGCGCCTGACGGGGCGTTTGGGCGAGCGCGAGTTGTTTGTGGTGGTCGGTCTCTTTACCGTCATGGCGGCAGCGGCTCTGATGCAGTCGCTCCATCTTTCCACGGCTCTGGGCGCTTTTGTGGCGGGCGTTATGCTCGCTGATTCGCCCTATCGGCATGAAATTGAAGTGGATGTTGAGCCCTTTCGGTCGATCCTCTTAGGTCTCTTCTTTTTAGCCGTGGGTATGGTGTTAGACATCCCGGTCATCCTTGAAAATCCGCTTTTCGTTTTGGCGATGGCCTTGGGGATCATCGGGATTAAAATTCTAATTCTCTGGGGCCTTTGTCGCGCTTTTGGGATTGGCAATCGCCAAGCACTCGGGCTCGGACTTTTACTAAGCCAAGGCGGCGAGCCTTTTTAGCGCCATCGTCACATTGTCGATGGCAGCAACACCGTTTCTCCTGATATTCGCGCGAAGGCTCGAAGGGGCCGTGGTTGCCGATGGCGCTTTGCCTGATGGGCCCGAACGCGCGCCGCAAGGCAACGCCGTCATCATAGGTTTTGGGCGATTCGGGCAAACCGTAGCGCAAATGCTGATGGGCCACGGGGTCGCCGTCACTCTA
>JBEGTP010000019.1:0-7075 GCA_041179365.1 Pseudomonadota bacterium | reverse complement strand
CGATCGCTATGTACATGTCGCGCCTGTTCTTGGTGCGTACATTCGCGGTGCTCGCAGCCCTTCTCTTGATTTTGCAAACACTCGATCTCTTGGGCGAATCTGGCAAGATCCTCGCCCATCCGGGGAATGGCCAGGCCGAGCTTTGGCACTATGTGACGCTCCGGGCGCCGCAAATTGTTGCGCGCTTCCTGCCCTTTTCGGTGCTGTTGGGGACGATCATCACTCTGGCGACGCTCAATCAGAATAGTGAGATCGTCTCGATGAAGGCGGCGGGACTATCGGCCCATCAAATTTTAGCGCCGCTCATCGTGGCGGCCATCATGGTTGCCGGCATTTCCTTTGCCTTTAACGATCGGATTGTTTCGCGCGCAACGGCAACACTAAAGCGCTGGGAAAAGATTGAGTTCGCGCCGCTACCCAAAGATCCGATGGCTCTTGCTGATGTGTGGGTGCGCGATGGCAATAATCTTATCAACGCAGGCATGGTGTTAGGCCATGGCGCAACGACCAGACTTGAAAACGTAACGATCTACACGCGCAATGGCGGCGCGCTGCTATCAGTGCTCAATGCCAAAGATGCCGTGCAAACCAATGGCGCATGGACCATCCGCGGCGTCCGTTTTTTCGATGTCGCAACGGGCGTTGCGAAGCCGCAAGCAAATACGCTTGTAGGAAAGGGTATCCGACCAGAGCAATTTACACTGGCGACGGTTGAGCCAGATGGACTTTCCTTTCAGCGATTATGGGCCGCAATCAACAATCTGCAAGCGGCGGGACGGCCAACGCTGTCGCTCCGATCAGTTTTGTGGCACAAAATATCGGGTCCGCTTTCAACCGTCTTGATGCCATTGCTCGGCGCGGTGGCCGCCTTTGGCATTGCGCGCTCGGGCAAACTGTTCATCCGAACGATCATCGGAATGTCGCTGGGTTTTGCCTATTTTGTCGCCGATAATTTCGGGCTCGCCATGGGGAACCTCGGCGCATACCCGCCGCTCCTTGCAGCGTGGGGCCCGTTCCTGCTGTTTCTCCTGATCGGAGAGTTTGTTCTCCTAAAAACTGAGGAATAGAGACACGCGGCTTGACGAACGGGTGGCCAAGTCCAATGATGATCGCCCCCCAATTTGAATTCAGGAGTTCCCCATGCGCAAGTTCCTCTTAGCTCTTCCTTTGCTGGCTGCCGTCCCAGTTCTCGCGCAAATGCCGCCGCTTCCCGGCGCGCCTGTCGCTGCCCGGGTCAAGGCTGGCACCTACGCCGTAGAGCCAAGCCACACGATCATCGAATGGCAGGTCAATCATTTCGGCTTCAATGACTATTTCGGCATGTTCGGCGAAACCAGTGGAACGCTGGCGCTCAACCCGGCAAAACTCGCTTCAACACAGGTGAGCATCGAAATACCAATCAAAGGCCTCGTCACCGCAAGTAGCAAGCTCAACGAACATCTCAATTCGAGCGAATTTTTTGACTCAGAGAAAATGCCGACGGCAAAGTTCGTCTCCACTATGGTCATGGCAAAGGGTAACACCGCCATGATCCACGGAAATCTGACACTCCACGGCGTTACGAAACCGATCATCCTCAATGCCAAATTCGTGGGTGCCGGTCTCAATCCTTTCAGTAAAAAGGAAACCATCGGCTTTCATGCCACGGGCAGCATCATGCGCAGCCAATTTGGCATGGGTGGGTTCGTGCCCCTCGTGGCCGATAAGGTGGATTTGAAGATTACGGCGGCGTTCGAAAAACAGTAAGAACTTTCACGCTACTTGACGTAAGCGTAAACAGGGCGCAGCTTACACTTCTGTCAATAAGAGAGAGATGTGATGGCCGTTGAACATGTTGATGTCCTCATCATCGGTGCCGGAATTTCCGGCATCGGTGCTGCGGTACACGTGCAGAAAGAGTGCCCCGGCAAGAGCTTTGCTGTGCTTGAGCGCCGACCCAATATCGGCGGCACATGGGACTTATTCCGATATCCAGGGATCCGCTCTGACTCAGACATGTACACATTGGGGTTCCGCTTTAAACCATGGACAAGCCGCAAAGCGATAGCCGATGGCCCTGCGATTCTGAGCTATCTCCAAGAGACCGTGCATGAGTTTGGACTGAAAGATAAAATCCGCCACGGCCACAACATGCTGCGTGCAGCCTGGGATAGCGCTACAGCACTCTGGACCGTTAGTGGCACCCAAGGGCCTGACGCCACGCCGATCAGCTTTACTTGCTCGATGCTGCTGAGCTGCACTGGCTATTATAATTATGACAAGGGCTACACCCCTGACTTTCCAGGTGCGGAAAGCTTCAAGGGCCAGATCATTCACCCACAGCATTGGCCCGAAGCGCTCGATTATACTGGCAAGAGCGTCATTGTGATCGGCAGTGGCGCAACGGCTGTTACCCTCGTCCCCGCGATGATCGACAAGGGCTCAGGTCCGGTGACGCTGCTCCAGCGTACGCCGACGTATATGGTTTCACGCCCATCGGTCGACACATTCGCCGTTGGGCTGCAAAAGCTGCTGCCTGCCAAGGCCGCCTACCGCGTCACGCGTTGGCGCAACGTGCTCGCCCAGCAATTCATGTTTAACTATATTCGTAAAAACCCGAAAAAAGCGACCGACAAATTGCTCGGATTGGTGCGCACGGAACTTGGTCCTGACTATGACATCAAGACGCACATGACGCCGCCTTACAACCCTTGGGATCAGCGGCTGTGCCTTGTGCCAGACAGCGACATCTTCCGCGTTATCCGTGAGGGCAAAGCCGAGATTGTGACCGACCAGATTGAAACTTTCACAGAAACGGGCATCCGACTGAAATCGGGCAAAGCGCTGACCGCAGACATTATCGTGTCGGCAACCGGACTCAATCTGCAACTGCTTTCGGGCCTAGAACTGACGGTAGACGGCAAGCGCGAGCAGATTAGCGATCATGTGCTTTATAAAGGCATCATGTTCAGCAACATTCCGAACCTGCTGATGTGGTTTGGCTATACTAACGCGAGCTGGACGCTAAAAGCCGATTTGACATCAGAATATGCGTGCCGCCTCATCCGCCATATGGACGCAACGGGCACCCAGATTGTGACCCCTGTTTTGCAAAGCAACCCAACCGCGCTCGAACCCTTTGTCGCCGATTTCACATCGGGCTATTTTGCGCGCGCGATGGAAAGCCTGCCCAAGCAAGGCAAGGAATTTCCTTGGAAGCTGTTCCAGAATTACATCAAAGACGTGAAGCTGCTCCGCAAGGGCACGCTTGTTGATGGCGTGCTCGCCTTTACCAGAGCCCATGCAGAAGTTGAGACTGAGCCGTTGCTTCAAGCCGCAGAATAGCGCCTATCTTTTGCCAGCCCGGTTTTTGCGCGCGGCGTATTTTTCGTCGCGAATTCGCTTCTTTTCCTCTTCGCTCAGCTCTGGCTGTTTAATATTTGCGAGCGCTATACGCTCCAGCTTCAGCGCCTTTTCGGCTTCCCGGGCAGCAAGCTTTTCCTCGCGGGCCTTTTTCTGCGCCGCTTCGCGGATAAGGGCGGCCTGACGACGCTCGGCAAGAACCGCTTCATCGATGGGCGGCTTTGCCCGCAGTTTTTCGAGTGCCGCCAATTTTGCTTGGGCCGCAAGTGCGGTCCGCTCTTGGAAAGTCGGCACTTTGAAAGGAGGCATAATGAGGCTAAATCCGGTTATAAGCTGCGGGAAAACGCGCTGATACGCTATCGCGGCGAGAGTGCAAGCGTCACGCGCACGATTCAGTGTGATAACGCCCCTCGCCACGCGGTCCGCGCGCGCCTATCGACGCCCTTCAATCCGGAGACCATGATGACCCCACGCACGCTGATCGCCACGGCCGCTATCCCTGGCGGCGACGCGCTCCGCCTAATTCAACGCGGTTCTGACTTTATGATCGTTCTTGATCGCAATGAACTGATGAGTAGCCGCATGAGCGGGTCTGAAGAAGCCCTGGCGGTTTTGACCTGCGAGCGGCTGGCAGACGGTCCGGCACCGCATATCTTGATTGGTGGGTACGGCATGGGGTTTACCCTCCGCGCGGCATTGGCTCTTGTTTCCCCGGATGCGCGCATCACGGTTGCAGAGCTCGTGCCTGAGATCATTGATTGGGCGCGCGGGCCGATGGCTCGTTTGGCGGCAGGCTGCCTTGATGATGTGCGGGTTGCCGTTATTATACGCGACGTGGCCGCTGTGATCGCAGCTGAGGCAGCGTGCTTTGACGCGATCCTGCTTGACGTTGATAACGGTCCCGACGGCCTGTCGCGCATCGGCAATGATGCCCTCTATTCAGTCGCAGGACTTAAGCGGGCAAAGGCCGCATTGAAACCCGGCGGCGTCCTTGCAATTTGGTCTGCCGCGCCCGACGCTGCCTTTGCGCGCCGCTTAGTAGAGATTGGCTTTACTGTCGAAGAAGTTAGCGTACGAGCGCGCAGCAACGGCAAGGGCCCTCGCCATGTGATCTGGTTTGCAAAAAAGAGGTGAGTCCGGGTGAATTTGTTTAAAAGCCTCAATTGCGCGCTGCCTTGCTGTCTCGATCGTCGCTAGACATTCGCATGCCACCGCGCCATACAGGGCCCAATGAACGCGCCAGCCGCCCTTCTATCGCTACGACTTACACGCCCTTAGGCGTGTGTGATATCGTGCGGCACTAAGCCAAGCACGACACAGCCTAAGGGCAAATTCCCAAGCAACTGGCAAAAATGATTGCCTGTCTCCGTTTGAACGTCGAAGAGCGAATCCACCATGACCATGCTGCGCACCCCATCTGCCAAATACAGGCCCTTCCCACAGATTAATTTGCCGGACAGGCAATGGCCTTCAAAAACCATCACGCGTGCACCGCGCTGGCTCTCCACCGATATGCGCGATGGAAATCAGGCGCTGATTGACCCAATGGACGCAGAGAAAAAGACCCGGTTCTTTAATCTCCTGTTACAAGTCGGCATCAAGGAAATTGAGGTTGGCTTCCCGGCAGCTGGCGCGACTGAATTTGATTTTATTTCAGGCCTCGTCAAATCGGGTCGCATTCCAGATGATGTGTTTGTTCAAGTGCTAACCCAATCGCGCGAAGAGCTGATCCGCACGAGTTTTGAAAGTTTGCGCGGCGCGCGCCAAGCGATCGTCCATCTATACAACGCGGTCTCGCCCGCGTGGCGTAAAATTGTTTTCCAAATGAGCGAGGCCGAGGTCCGCGATATCGCCGTGAACGGCGCAAAGATCTTGCGCGATGAAGCGGCCAAACAAGCCGATACTGATTGGCGTTTTGAATATAGCCCCGAGACCTTCTCAACCGCAGAACTCGACCTGTCGCTCTCTTGCTGTGAAGCCGTGATGGACATTCTTCAGCCGACGCCGGAAAAGCCGATCATCTTTAACCTGCCCGCGACCGTCGAGGCTGCCACGCCCAACATCTACGCAGACCAGATCGAGTATTTCTGCCGCAATATCCCGCGCCGAGATAGCGTCCTTGTCAGCCTCCACGCGCACAATGATCGCGGCACGGGTGTCGCTGCAACCGAGCTTGGTCTTATGGCAGGCGCAGACCGCGTCGAGGGCTGCCTGTTTGGCAATGGCGAGCGAACGGGCAATTGCGACCTCGTAACTGTGGCGCTCAACATGTATACCCAAGGCATCAATCCCGGCCTTGATTTTTCAGACATTGATGCGGTGATCCAAACCGTAGAATATTGCAACCAGCTCCCTGTCCACCCCCGCCATCCTTATGCCGGAGAGCTTGTGTTCACGGCCTTTTCAGGGAGCCATCAGGATGCAATCAAAAAGGGCTTTGCGGCGCAAGATGCGCGCAATGATGCCTATTGGGAAGTGCCCTATCTCCCCATCGATCCCGCTGACCTTGGACGCAGCTATGAAGCCGTGATCCGGGTCAATTCGCAGAGCGGCAAAGGCGGCTTTGCGTGGGTGCTTGAACAAGACCAAGGCTTGAAACTGCCTAAGAAAATGCAAGCGCATTTCTCTCGCCACGTGCAGGAACTTGCAGACGAGACGGGTCGCGAGCTCCACGCTGATGACATTTGGACGGTGTTTCAGCGGGTCTATCATTTGAGTACACCGCAGCATTTTCAACTTGTCGACTATGAAGAAGCAAAGGCGGCCAATGGTGACCGGATCTTTGCAGGTAAGATTGCGGTCCGCGGCATCGAGAAGTCCGTCTCGGGACGCGGCAACGGCCTCATCTCATCCGTCGTCGCGACACTCGCAGAGGCTTTTGATCTCGCGTTAGACATTGAGGATTATAGTGAGCATGCCATCGGCCATGGTAGCACTGCAAAGGCAGCAGCCTTTGTTGAATGCCTCACAGCTGAGGGCAAAACAATATGGGGCGTCGGCATTGATGATGACATCGCAACCGCAAGCGTCCGCGCCGTTCTCAGTGCTGTGAACGGCCTCGCTTAAGGCATCGGGCTCTCAAGGCGGTCCGTCTTACCGGTCGGAACGCGGGGACAACGGCCCTCGTTTTGGGCGCGCCTTTACAGAGACGCGCCTGCTTCTTAAAAAAATGGCCCCGGTAGGATAACCTGCCGAGGCCAATTTTTTTAAGGCAGCTTGCTCTGGGCTTTTAAGCCTTTTTCTTATCAGCCCATATGTTCTTATAGGCGCCCCATGTTAGGCCCGCGAAAATGAGAAGGAACAAGATCGACGCAAGGCCTGACCTGTTGCGATTCTCAAGCTTAGGCTCAGCTGTCCAGACGAGAAACGCCGTTACATCCTGCGCCATCTGATCGACGGTTGGCTTTGGGTTGCCTGGCGCATAGGTCACTTGACCTGCGGCCTTGAGCGGCGGCGGCATTGCCAGATTGAGGTTCGGGAAGAACGGATTATGGTAAGTGGTTTTCCCTGGTTGCGCGTCAGGATTTTCCTTGATCAAACGCGCTTCAGGGTCACGGTATCCGGTGAGAAGCGAATAGATGTAATCCTTGCCGCCGTGGCGCGCCTTGGTGATCAACGAAAGATCGGGCGGAATTGCGTTATTGTTAGCAGCCCGTGCTGCTGTGTCATTGGCATACACGAGTGGGAAGTGATCAGCCGGCGTCGCCTTACGTGTCGCGGTTTCACCCGTTTC
>JBEGTP010000018.1:0-5541 GCA_041179365.1 Pseudomonadota bacterium | reverse complement strand
ATTGGCCCGCTACTCTGGACTGTTTCGCCCTGCTCACCGAGATCGGACAAAGAGTAATCTGTCATTAACTTGCTAAAAACGGACAGTATTTTGGCCAGATTACCCGCTGCGTGCCTCTGCTTTATCACCGTCAAGCGTTCAGATTGGTCCCCAGATTGAGCCTCCGTGCGTGAAACGACTCATCGCATCGCCGCGCCCAAATCCTGCAAGTCATTGACAGAATTGTATAAATTCGACGCACTTTTTTTTGGCGTCTGCGGCGGTTTTGGCGCGATTTAGACAAAATTAACCATTTAAAGTGTTGGAATTTCGCACTATTTTCTAATGGTTGCCACACCTGAAATTTTGATAGTTAACCCGCATTAATCCTTGTTGAACTTTCTCCAGAACGAGCGTAGATTGAGGTCAATCGAAAAGGCTCTGCTGAATTCATAAAAATGAAGGTCGCGAGCTGACCTCTTCGACATCGTCACCATCAATAGTCCTGAATCATGCGATTCAGGGAAGGGGGAAGTTATGACACTTTACACATCAGCTCTTAAGCCATTTGCTTTCAACACAAGCGACATTGAGTTTCTCCTCGCGCAGGTGAATTTTCGCCCGCTGTTCGACGCGACTGGCAATGTCATCATCAATTGGAACGGCACTGGCGCGATCTATGATAGCGCGCTCTACCTGACGACCGGCGTGCTGAACCCGAACCGCGTTCAGCTTTGGGATGGCATCAGCAACATTGGTGCGTTCGTCAACACGGACACTGACGGTGCAGGCACCGACACGGCGACCACTTTTACCGCGCTTGAGCTTACCGCCCGCGCCGCCGCCGCCCTCAACGTCTTCGGTGCGTCTTATCAGTCGGTCACCGATCTTTCGGGCCTGCGCGATGTGAGCGGCCTCTATAATAGTCTGTCCGATGTCAATGCGACATACGGCGCGGTTGATCAGCTTTTCCCGCGCATGGCGGCGGCAGACTACACCAATTACGCGCCGACTTTCACGGGCGGCGCTCTCGGTGCTTTTGCAGCAAACCTCACTTACAATACGCGCTTTGGCGGCGCTGGGTTTGAAGCGCTTCAGCGCGCAAGCACGCCGCTTAATGAGTCGACTGACTACACGATTACAGCGCATGTCGGCCCAGCCACGGCGACTACCGCGACTGCGAACGACGGCACCATCCTGAACATGAACAACATCGTGGATTACACCCCGCGCATGATCAGCTTGCTGACGACGACGGGCGGCGTGACGTATGACACATGGGCAGCTCATGCAGGTGACCCGGGCGGCTTGGCCGGCCATCAGCCAAACGAAATCTATTATGATGCCAATGGCGTCGCGACGGTCACGAATTGGGGCGTTCTGGAAACCGAAGGCCAAGTCGATACGCAAGTGCGCTTTGCGGGTTCGGCGGGCGAAAATGAAAAGTTCATCGGTGGCCTAAACCCCGGCGTTTCGCCTTCGAACGGCTTCTTCGTCCTTTTTGGTCAGTTCTTTGATCACGGTCTCGATTTCATCGATAAAGGTGCGCAGGGCGCAACGATCAAGATCACCTTTAGCACAGCCGATCCACTGTACGGCATGGCCGGCCCAGATGGTCAGCCCGTTTATGCGATCACAATGGCGCGTGCGAGCGTCGAGTCGATCGATGCAAACGGCCCGCAATATGTTGACCACACATCGCCGTTCATTGACCAGAGCCAGACCTACGGCTCGCATGAGCAGCTGACGACGCTGCTGCGCGAATGGGTTCACGATCCTGCCAATGGGGGTGATTTCCACGCGGGCATCAAAATGCTTGACGGCCATACGCTGGCAACCGAGTGGAAGAGCGCCGACGGCACGATGGTGCGTGACACGCTGCCAACGCTCAATGAACTGCGCGCGCATGTTGAAGCCACGGGCCGCGATGCGCTGAACTGGGATGATGTTCTCAACCTGCGTAACCGCGATCTCGATACCGGTGCGCTCACTAGCGGCACCAGCGGTTCGGCCCTCATCCTCGATATGAACCCGCGCTTTGATGATGCGCATCTTCACGGTTATTATGACACCAACCTCAACGGCGTGCGTGATCCCTTGGAAACAGGGTCTGCAAATGCCGCGCAAAATGCAGCGGTCGACGCTGCTATCGCGACGCTCGATGCCTATGCCAAAGCAAACTTCGGCGCGCTTTCGACGTTTGAAATCAACGCGACGACGCACAAGCTGACACTCTATATGCAAAATGTGCCCGTGACGGCGCCTCCGGGAACGCCGAACCTCAATGAGGGCGCAAACGCGATGGGCATGTTTGTCAACTTCGGCAATATGAGCATCATGCTGTCTACAGCTCCAGAGCATGACGCTGTCGGTACGCTCCTCCTCGCTTCGGTTGGTGATCACTATATCGCTGGCGATGGCCGCGTGAACGAAAACTTCGGCCTCACCTCGATCCACCATGTGTTCCACGAAGAGCATAATTACCAAGTCGGCAACTTCATGGATGCGTTGCACCGTGAAGCCGTTTCGACCGGTAGCTACAACAATCTGCACGGCTTCCAGGTCGATACCAACGGCGGCACGACCAATACCGCTGGCGACTATGTTGACGGCCTCGGCAATGTGACGTGGGACCTCAACAAGATGTTCAACGCGGCGAAGCTCGTCGTGGAAATGGAATATCAGCATGCGGCCGTCGATCAATACGCCCGCAACGTCACGCCGAACATTCAGGAATTTGTCGGCTATTCGCCAAGCAAAGATCCTTCGGTCACGCTCGAATATGCGCAAGCGGCCTTCCGCTTTGGCCACTCGACGCTGCGTGAAACGATTGACACAATCGATCCGAACCACGGCCTCACCGGCAAGATCATGGGTTATGCGCTGCGCGATGCCTTCCTGAACCCAGACAAATATGCTGATCTCGGGCCCGCATCGATCATCCTCGGTATGTCGCATCAGCAAATGAACGAGGTGGATGAATTCATCACACCAGCGCTCAACCAAGGCTTGCTGGGACAACCGCTCGATCTCGCAGCGATCAACATCGCTCGCGGTCGTGATCTCGGCATCCCAACGCTCAATGATTTCCGCGCAGCGCTCGGTCTATCGACCTACACAAGCTGGACCGATTTCGGCAATAATATGCAGCACCCCAGCTCGCTGGTAAACTTCATTGCCGCCTATTCGTTCGATGGTGATCTTGCGGCAGCGCAAGCTGTACTCGACGGCGCAGCGGCTGGGAATGCTGCCGATCTTGCCTTCCTTGAAGGCGGCGATCTTGGCTTTAATCAGATCGACACGTGGCTTGGCGGCTTGGCTGAAATTCATCAGCCCGGCGGCCTGCTCGGCGAAACCTTCGATCTTGTCTTCCTGACACAGATTGAATCGCTGATGGACGGCGACCGTTTCTACTATCTGTTCCGCTTGGCCGGTCAGCAGTTCGCTGAAGAAGTCGGCGGCGGCCAGTTGAAGGACATTGTTGAGCGCAACACGGGCTTGACGCATCTCAACGGCAACATCTTTGGTTATGCCGACAAATATTATGATTTCGGCGCGCAGAAAGACATGGTCAACACGACGAGCAACAACCACAAATGGGCCTTGGAGATTGCGGCTTGGGAACTTGCACATCCCGGCCAGAAGATCGGCGTTTACACCAACAGCGGCTTGAACGACACGACAGATGGCTCGATCGTAACGGTTGGCGGCGTGGATTACATCCGCGACACCCGTCTTGAAGATACCGGCCAGGATACAGGCGCGGCTAATCTCAACGGTGGCGTCAACCTCGATGGCACGCCAAACTCTGGCTCGGAATCAAATGAAGTCCTCGTCGGCACGGCAGGCAATGATTTGATTTACGCTGGCGGCGGTGATGACACGGTTTACGGTGAAGAGGGTGACGACACCATTTACGGTGGTTACGGCATTGACCGCCTTTACGGCGGCGCGGGCAGCGACCATATTTATGGAAGCGACAACCCCGATCTGATCGACGGTGGTTCGGGCGATGACTGGCTCTACGGCGAATCTTCGGGTTCCGATATCAACGGCAACGATCAGGTGATCGGTGGATCGGGCAATGACTATGTCTCGGGCGGCGTCGGCATCGACAAATTGTCGGGCGGCACGGGCGACGATCATGTTGTCGGTGACGGCGATACCGATCCGTTTACCCATGGTTCGGACGGTAACGATCTCATCGAAGGCAATTCGGGCGGCGACATCCTGTACGGCGATAACGGCGATGACATTCTCGCTGGTGGCGCGGATCAGGATCAGATGTTCGGCGGTAACGGCGATGACATCATCCGGCCGGGCGACCCAACGGGTGCGCTCACCATCGGCACCGACGAAACCCTTGGTGGCGACGGCGTGACCGACATTGACGGTAACGGCAAGCAAGGCTTCGACATTATCGATTTCAGCGACAATGCCCTGCGCACTGGCGGCGTCACGTTCGATCTGGCGGCTCAGGTCAATCCTGTTGTCACCGTGAACGGCACACCAGCGCAGACGCAGTCTTACCAGATGGAAGGCGTGATCGGCTCAGTTGGCAATGATACGCTAAAAGGCGGCAGTGCAAATGCGGCTGGCGATATTGATAATGACTGGATCATCGGTGGATCGGGTGACGATCTGCTGACCGGTGGTGCGGGTGACGACATCATCGTGGGCGGTTCGGTTCGTCTCGATGCGCTGATCGGCAAATATAACGCGAGCTATGATCACAACAATAATAACGACGGATCGACTGAAGCGCTTCAGCTTCAAGATGCACGCTATCAGGGTGCATCGCAGCGGGTTGATTATACCGATACGGTCGATGCTACTGGCATCATCGATGCGGCCAACGCCCTTGGCGGCGCGACCTATGAGAAGCACTTCACCGAAATGCTCCGTTCCAATCAGTTCAAGGATACCATCCTTGGTGATGGCGGCGCGGTCGGCGGCGATGATACGGTCGTTCTCTCGGGCAGGCACAGCCAATATACGGTTGAGTTTATCACCGCGGGTGTGGGTGGCCGTGATGTTGTCCGCCTGACCGATACGCGGCCTGGTAGCCCAGACGGCAGCGATCTGATCGTCGATGTGAAAAACTTCAAGTTTGCGGACGGAACTTTCACGTTTGACGGCTTGCAGAGCTCATCGGTCGCTTCGATCACCACCAGCGTCTCTTCAGCCGAAGGCAACGTGGGCGTTACGCACCGCATTTTCACCGTGACCCTGACAACCGGCGCACCAGCGGGCGGCGCATCGGTCAACTTTGCAACGCAGAACGGCACAGCCGTCGCAGGCAGCGATTATGTTGCCCAAAGCGGAACGCTGCACTTCCTAGAAGGCGAAACGTTCAAAACGATCGACGTCGTTGTGAACGGCGATACGAACTATGAAGCCGATGAAGCCTTCACGGTTCGCCTATCTAACCCAGTCAATGTGCTCATCAGCGGCGCAACGGGCACGGGGACAATCGTGAATGACGATGCGGCTCCGTCCATGTCTGTTGGGGCAGTGTCTGTTCCAGCCGAAGGCAATACAGGCTCGACCACGGTCGCGCTG
>JBEGTP010000017.1:0-3899 GCA_041179365.1 Pseudomonadota bacterium | reverse complement strand
TGAAGCCCCGATTGCGCGAGGCGTCAAGAGCGGGGGGCACTGGCGGGGAATTTGAGCTGGGTTGGATTGGGGGGAGGCGGATGGGTTAGTTAATCACCGAAACCGGCTGTCGTGCGGCATCGAGCTGGAGTGTCAGGTCTGCTCGGTCGGGCATTTCTGCCATGATATGCCGCGTCAAACGTTCGTAATGGGCGATGAAGCGTGCGATTTGTTTATCGTTCATGGCGGCAGGGGCGCCCTTGCGGGGATCGATGGCGATGTACGCCCTCTCCTGCTCGCAGCGCCATGTGTGGACGATTTCAAAATTGGGCGGGCGGAGGAAAATCAACCGGTCAAGCCGCGCGAAGAGATCACCCGTCGCGCCCGCCAGATGCGCGTTGCATGCGCGCCGCCACACGCCGTCTGGGTCCTCCTCGCGTTCAAGCGCGTTGACGGGTGCGCACAGCGCCGTATCGCGCTGGGCCGTGGCCCCCACGCACCAGCCTTCGAACAAAAGGATATCAGCATGCGCGGGGAGTAGGGGCCAATGCGCAGCCAGCATCGGCTCATCCGTGCGCTTATCAAATCGGGGGAGTTGAACCGCCTCGCCCCGCTTCACCGCATCTATCACCGCGATGCCTAGCGCGACATCATGTGTCCCAGGCGGGCCGCGCGTGGCAAAAAGCGGGTGCTCCCGCTCCGCCAACGCCGACCGTGCCGCGCGCCCCAAATAGAGATCATCGAGACCCAGCACACCAACGATAAGGCCCTGTGCCGTCAAAATATCGGCCACACACCCGCATGCCGTCGATTTGCCCGATGCCTGCGCGCCGCACACCCCGACGATAAGCGGCGCGCCCACGCTTCGCCAGCGCAACACATGTTCGGCGATGTGTGTTGCAACCGCGCTCATGCGCCCAACGCAAATTCCCATTCGGGCGGCTTAAAACCAACGTGCAAACCGCCGGGATGCTCCAAAACCGGGCGCTTGATCATGCTTGGTTGCGCGCGCATCAAGGCTATGGCTTTGTCTTGCGTCAGGTCGATCTTATCGGCGTCAGGCAATTTTTTAAACGTCGTGCCTGCGCGGTTGAGGATGATCTCCCAGCCCTTGGCGTCGCACCAAGCGGCAAGCTTATCTGCGTCTATCCCAGCCTTTTTGTAATCATGAAAGGCGTAACTTATCCCCTGCCCTTCGAGCCAAGTGCGCGCCTTTTTGACGGTATCACAGTTAGGAATGCCATAGAGAATCGTCATGCAAGAGCCTCAAATATCAACGATAATCTTGCCAAAATGCGTGCCCGATTCTTGATGCCGAAAAGCGTCAGCCAGATTGGCGAGGGGAAAATGCTTGTCGAGAATGGGCTTGATCCCCGTGACGTTGATCGCGGCAATCATATCAAGCTGCTGTTGGCGACTGCCCACGGTCAACCCTTGCACACGGAGGTTCTTCGCCATCAAGGTCACGGTCATCACCGGCCCGGCATAGCCCGCTAGGATGCCAATCAGCGCGATATGGCCACTCACCCGCGCCGCGATCATCGATTGATCGAGCGTGCCTGCGCCGCCAATTTCAACAACATGATCCACGCCAACGCCGCCCGTTAATTCGAGGGCTTTAGCGCCCCAATCAGCATGGTCTTTATAATTGATCAGATGATCCGCCCCCAAAGCTTTGAGCCGCGCAAGCTTTTCATCCGACGAAGACGTGGCGATCACGGTTGCACCCATGGCCTTGGCAAATTGCAACGCGAAGATGGATACGCCGCCTGTGCCCTGCACGAGCACCGTCGATCCAGCCTTTAACTGCCCATCGACAACCAGTGCCCGCCACGCGGTGAGCCCAGCGCAGGTGAGCGTTGCCGCCTCAGCATGGCTATAGCCTTTGGGGGTGTGCGTGAAGGACGTGCTCGGCGCGGTGACCTGTTCGCGCGCGTATCCGTCCATTCCGTCGCCGGGAACATTGGCGAAGCCGTCTGCCGGAATGCGGCCATCTAGCCATTTGGGGAAGAAGGTTGAGACGACAGCATCCCCCACCGCAAAATCGGTTACGCCCGCGCCAACGGCGGTCACTTCGCCCGCACCATCGGACATGGGAATGCGCTTATCGGCTGTGGGGAGCATCCCCTTCACCACCGCATAGTCATGATAATTGAGCGAGCTTGCCCGGATTCGCACCGAAATCTCGCCGGGGCCGGGTGCAGGCGCATCGGGCAGATCGACAAGCGTGAGCGCTTCGAGCGAGGCAGGGGCGTGAACTTGGATGGCCTTCATGGGTTATGGTCCTCTTTTGCGGCTGTGTGCGCCTTGTTCGGTAGCAACCAACGCAACATCAAGGCCGCACTGATTGCTGGTAGCCATACCCACTGCGCTTCGGACAGCAAGACCACAAGACCGCGCGTGCTGAAAAATCCGCCGCCGATGGGAGACACGCGGATCGGTCTGAACGGCGCGAACAGCCGATCAGGCTCAAACGGCCAAAGAAGCGCTGGCCCCAGCCCCCCGCTGGTCAACGCGTCGAGCAGGCCGTGCGACGCCATGCTGGCAAAAAGGAAAGCGAACGTCGCGCGCCACTGGCTTGAGCGCAGGAGCGCTGTTGCCGTTAGCGCAATCACGCCGGCCGCAAAAAGCGAATGGCTTGCACCCCGGTGCCCGAACGGGTCGGCATAATCGATGCCAAGCAGAAAGCTGACCGTATCTATGTCGGGCAGCATTGCGAGCATGACCCCAACCACAACGACCGATCGCCGCACCCGCGTCGGGCCTAGGGCAAACCCCGCAGCAAGCGGCACGGCAGCATGGGTCATGATTGTCGGCATAATCGATTCGGCAGCTTTCAAAAGAAGACGAAAGCAATCCTATTGCCATCGAAGCCTCCGGCATAGGCCTTATAAACGTCCATACCAAGCTGCGGACAAGACCGGCCTTTTGTTAGGCGCTCCCAAATGCTGTGCCGCGCTTCGGCCTTTTCTTAGTCCAATCGGCGGCCGAGGGTCTGAACAGGTTGAGCCTCATAGCCCAGCGCGGCGTAAAAGCCGACCGCCCCATAATTCTCATCGCGCACCATCAGCTGAATTTTTGGCGCGCCGTGTTCGCGCAACCACGCTTCGGCGCTCGCCATCAGCGCACGGCCCACACCCTGGCGTTGGCGGTGCGGATGGGTGGCGAGATAATAAACCCACCCACGATGCCCGTCGAACCCGACCATGACTGAGCCGGTGATCGTCTCGCCTGCGCGCGCGAGGAGGATTGTCGAAGTGGGACTGGCGAGGGCAAGGGTGAAGTCGGCCTGCGGGTCGTTCCAAGGACGGGTGAGGTTGCAGGCCTGCCAAAGCGCAATGACGGCAGGCGCGTCGGATGGGGTGGCGATATTAATTATTAGCGACACGAAAAGTCCAACTTCCTTTGTGTGGCTCACCAGCTTTGGGCAAATGGGTCAACAAGCCATAGTCACAATCGGGCGGGACCGTGAAGTCGAACTGCGTTCCGGATTTGAGGTCATATTTGCGACGCATCGCGGCAGGGATCGTCAAGCGGCCACCGTCGAGCATCGTTATGGAAAAGGTCATTTGCCACACTCTTGCAATAGACCTGCAACGTAGCTACATTGAGGCAACAATTCAAGGAATATCAAATGCTAGCCAACGATAGTGTCCGCGCACGCATCGATAGCAATACCAAGGCCTCCGCCAGCAAGGCTCTTGCCGCTATGGGGCTTTCGATGTCCGACGCAATCCGCATGATGCTGCGCCGCGTGGCCGATGAAAAGCAGCTTCCGTTTGAAGTGAAGGTGCCCAACGCGGAGAGCGTGGCCGCAATGACCGAGCTTGATGCGGCCAAAGGCAAGAAGTTTGCGACGGCGGATGCATTGTTTGATGATCTCGGCATCTGAGTGTGCGGGAAATTGTCCGTTCGACGGC
>JBEGTP010000016.1:0-8716 GCA_041179365.1 Pseudomonadota bacterium | reverse complement strand
AACTGTCTTTTTGACTATGATGCCGTTTAGCGATTGAATATCTGAGAGCTTTCCCTTCCAAGAAGGATTGTGAATGACAATCTCTCCTTCTGAGGTGCTGACACGGGACTGGCTCAGCACTTGTTGGTGCGAAATAACCCCAACCAGTAACGAGATTTCTGAGACATCGGCGGGTATTTCCAAGTTTGTTGCACCCGCGCTGACCATGACGGAAGTCATAACCACCGTCAGGCCGAACATCCACTTGAGCGACACTATCGTCACCCCAAAGCCCCCTCAATAGCCGCCTCAATCTCCGCAATACGGAACGGCTGCCCGCTCACCTTGTTGAGCGGCTTCGCATCGACCAGAAATTGATCGCGCAGCACCGTCTTCAGCTGGCCAGTGTTCATTTCCGGCACGATCACCTCGTCAAACGAATGGAGCAACGCCCCCAGATTGCGGGGCATTGGCCAGATGTGGCGGATGTGAATATGGCTGACATCCTTGCCCGCCGCGCGCGCTTTGGTCACGGCCTGCTGGATCGGGCCGAAGGTGGAGCCCCAGCCGACGATGACGAGCTTGCCGCCCGCCGCGCCCTGTTCACACACCTGCTCGGGGATATGATCCGCAATCCCGTCGACCTTGGCCTTACGGATGTCGGTCATCGCCTGGTGGTTGGCGGGGGAGTAGTTGATATGACCGGTATCAATTTCTTTCTCGATTCCGCCGATGCGGTGAAGCAGGCCGGGCGTGCCGGGCTTGACCCAGGGGCGCTTGAGATCCGCGTTGCGCGCATAGGGCTTGAATCCACCCTCGGGCACAGCATCGAGATATTGCACGGGGAAGGGTTTGTAGCTGCTCATATCGGGCACCTTCCAAGGCTCCGCCGCATTGGCGATATAGCCGTCGGTCAAGAGCATCACGGGCGTCATGAACTGCACCGCGAGCCGCACCGCCTCAATCGCGCAATCGAACACGTCGCTTGGCGAACGCGCGGAGATGACGGGCATTGGCGCGTCGCCATTGCGGCCGTAGACCGCCTGATAGAGATCGGACTGTTCGGTCTTGGTCGGCAGACCCGTCGATGGCCCGCCACGCTGTGAATTGATGATCACCAGAGGCAGCTCGGTCATGATCGCAAGGCCCATCGCCTCACCCTTCAGGGCAATGCCGGGGCCGGACGAGGAGGTGATCCCTAGCTTGCCCGCATAAGACGCGCCAATGGCCGAGGCGATGGCCGCAATCTCATCCTCTGCCTGAAACGTCGTGACGCCAAATTCCTTGAGCCGCGAAAGATTGTGGAGGATTGCCGAAGCTGGCGTGATCGGATAGCCGCCGAAGAAAATATCGACGCCCGCCAGCTGCGCACCGGCGACGAGCCCGTACGAGATCGAGTCCGCGCCGGTGATCGTGCGGTACAGCCCAGCCGCCGTCGGCGCAGCACCCACTCGGTGCTGCGGAATAGCCACGGTACCGGGTTGCCCGATTTCGGCGGTCTCACCATAAGCATGGCCCGCATTGAGCGCGGCGATATTGGCACCCGCCAATTCAGGCTTTTTGGCGAACTTTTCGTTGAGCCAATCGACAATCGGTTGACGGTCTCGGTCAAACATCCACAGCGCGAGGCCGAGGGTCCACATGTTTTTGCAGCGCAAGGCATCCTTGTTGCCGAGCCCAAACGGCTTGACCGCATCAATCGTCAGTTGCGAGATGTTGAACTGAACCAGCTGCCATTTGCCAAGCGAGTCATCCTCCAGCGGATTGACGGCATATTCAGCTTTGGAGAGGTTGCGCGCTGTAAATTCGCCCGAATCCGCAATGATCAAGCCGCCTGGCTTCAAATCACCCACATTGGTTTTGAGCGCGGCGGGGTTCATCGCAACCAGCACATCGGGCGCATCCCCTGCCGTGCTGATGCTGCTCGATCCGAAATTGATCTGGAATGCGGAAACGCCGAACAGCGTGCCCTGCGGCGCGCGAATTTCAGCCGGAAAATCAGGGAAGGTCGCGAAGTCATTCCCTGCCAGAGCCGCCGACAATGTAAACTGCCCTCCAGTCAGCTGCATCCCATCACCCGAGTCTCCGGCGAAGCGGACGACAATGGCTTCAGATTGGACGGGTTGAGAAACGGCGTCGGTCGTAGCGTCGCGAGCAGCTGTGGCCATGGTCTAACGAGCATCCTATGAATCAAAGATGAGCAATCCCTAAGCCTGCGTAGCGCCAATGCCAAAACAAAAAAACTCTGCACACATACAAAATTGCTTGCACAGCGATGTGGATTGCTCGCACGTTGGGCAAAATGCAGGAGAGCCAGAATGACCGTCCCTTATGTCCGCCCCGATGTTGCAGCCTTTCTACAGTTTCTTAGCAGCGTTCCCGGCCCAAAAATGCATGAGGGTTCGGCGCCCGAAGCGCGCGAGATGATGCGTGCCATGGGTCCCCTAGCAGAGTCGGAAACGGGTGACCTTGCCGTGATCAAAGACATTGCAATCCCCGGGCCCGCAGGCGCAATTCCGGCGCGTATTTTTGATGCACGCGACAGTCGCGGAGCTGGGCCAGTGATGGTCTTTTATCATGGCGGCGGCTGGGTGATCGGCGATCTCGACGTTTATGAACCCTATTGCGCAGAGGTTGCGCGCCAATTGGATATGCCGGTCATCTCCATCGATTATCGCCTTGCGCCAGAGCATCCTTTTCCTGCGGCAGCGGAGGATTGCGAGGCCGCGACGCGCTGGATTGCCACAAGTCCAGCGGCTTTGAATTATCAAGTGACCGGCCTCATTCCATCTGGCGATAGTGCAGGCGGCAATTTGACGATCGTAACGACCATGGCTTTACGGGATAAGCCAGCGGACGTACCGGTCATCCTTCAGCATCCGATTTACCCCGCGGTCTCCGAGCATAATGACTGGCAAAGCATGCGTGACTATGCGGAAGGCTATTTGCTAACGCGGGAAACAATGGATTGGTTTGCCGCGGCCAATCAAGCTGACGGTGACGACTTTCGCTGCGCGCCGCTCAAATTTGACCAAACTGGCATGCCGCCCAGCCTTGTGACGACAGCCAGCCTTGATCCACTCAGCGATCAGGGGTTGGCCTATGTCGAAAAACTGAAGGCCTCGGGCGTCAAAACCGAACACCGCAGCGCCGATGGCACGATCCACGGTCATATTACGTTGCGCAAGGCGCTTCCTTCGGCTCAAGACGATATCACGGGCAATATGAATGCGCTTAAAGCCATGCTCGCAGAGGTGATGGCAACCGCATGAGTGACATCCTTATCGACCCAATGGCCAATGCGCCCTACCGGCCGTGTGTCGGGATTATGCTGCTCAATTCTGATGGCCATGTGTTTGTCGGCCAACGGTTTGACTCGCGATATAACGCTTGGCAGATGCCACAAGGCGGTATTGACGACGGGGAAGACTGCGCCGTTGCAGCTCTGCGCGAATTGGGCGAAGAGACGGGCATCGCGCCGCATCATGTGGCCGTAATCGCGCAATCCACCGCCGAACTTTTCTATGATCTTCCAGATGAGCTTATGGGTAGAATGTGGGATGGGGCCTATCGGGGGCAGCGACAAATTTGGTTCCTGATGCGGTTTTTGGGCGATGAAAGCGACATCAACATTGCAACGGAAATCCCCGAATTTGCAGCGTGGCGATGGGCCGCGCCCGAAACGTTGGTTGATTTGATCGTGCCTTTCAAAAAGGAACTTTATGCCCATGTCATCGCAGAATTCGCGCCCCATTTATGAACCGAGCAAAATGAGCTGGTGGGAACGCAATGTTGTTCCCACCCTCATCGGCTGCGCGTGTTCACAGCCCCAGATCATGAAGGCGCGAAGCCGCATTGTCGGCCAATCTGAAGGAGACGTACTAGAGCTTGGCTGCGGCGGCGGTATTAACATGGCGTTTTACGAAGCCGCGCGGATCACGAGCTTTACGGGGCTTGACCCCTCGCCCGGCTTGCTTGATGCAACAAACAAGGCCGTCGAAAAATTTGGCATGAAGGCTGATATCCGCGCCGGCATCGGTGAGGCCATGCCCTTTGATGATGCGCGTTTCGATACTGTTCTTGTAACCTTTACGCTCTGCTCGGTTCAAGATCAGGCCCAAGTCCTTGCCGAAATGCGCCGTGTTTTGCGTCCTGGTGGGAAGGCACTTTTTCTCGAACATGGCAGCGCGCCTGATGCGAGCGTTCAGAAATGGCAACGCCGGATTGAGCCGCTTTGGAAGCATATCGGCGGCGGATGCCATCTAACACGTCCGATCATCGGTGCCTATGAAGCCGCTGGCTTTAAAATCGCGCAATCTGAGCGCAGCTATATGCCTAAAACGCCGCGCCCATTTGGCTGGATTGAATGGGGCGAAGCGCGGGTCTAAAGGCAAGCAATGGAACGCCTTGAGACCAAAGCGCTTGAACATGCAGCTAGGGCGCCAATGCTGGCCAATGTCGAGCGGTGGGCCGAAATCAATAGCGGCACAACCAACCTTGCTGGCTTGAAATCGGTTGCGGGACTTCTTGCTGATGCGTTCGCGGCGCTCCCCGGCGCAGTGCGGCTGGTGGAACCAGATCCCGTGGAGACTGTCTCCCCTTCGGGAAGCATTCAAGTCATCGAACGCGGCCAGCACCTCCATCTGCGCGTGCGGCCCGAAGCCCCCGGTCAACTTCTGTTGACGGGGCATATGGATACTGTTTTTGGCGCTGACCATCCGTTTCAGACGCTCACTTGGCTTGAGGACGGTATGCTGAATGGCCCCGGCACCGCTGATATGAAAGCGGGCATCGCCGTCATTCTAGCCGCGCTTGCGGCCGTTGAGTCCTCGCCCCTCGCCGCTCGCCTTGGCTATGACGTGCTGATTAACAGCGATGAGGAAACGGGAAGCCACGCTTCAGCGCAACTCATTGCTGACCTTGCCCGAGGCAAAACGGCAGCGCTCACCTATGAGCCCGCGCTTCCTGATGGCACGCTGGCTGGGGCGCGGCCAGGGAGCGGCAATTTTTCAATCACGCTCCACGGAAAGGCCGCCCATGCCGGGCGCAACCCCGAAGAGGGACGCAATGCACTCATCGCTGCCGCAGACCTCGCGCTCCGGCTCAACGCCGCAAAATCGGCTGACCTCACCGTCAACGCCGCACGGATCGATGGCGGCGGACCAAACAACATCGTTCCTGATCTCGCGATCTTGCGCATCAATCTCCGCCCGCTGACGGCTGAAGCGATGACCCATGCTTTGACATTGATCCGTAGTGCGGTTGCTGCTGTGGAAAAAGAACACGGCGTCCACGGCCATGTTCATGGCGGCTTTAATCGCCCGCCAAAGCCAATCGACACGCCAAGTGAAAGGCTTTTCGGCCTCGTGCGGTCGTGCGGGCTTGATTTGGGATTGGACCTCGCGTGGAAGGCGACCGGCGGCGTGTGCGACGGCAACAACATCGCGGCGTGCGGTATCCCCGTGGTGGATACAATGGGCCCGCGCGGCGGCGCGATTCACTCCGCCGATGAGTTCCTGATCGTTGACAGTCTTGTCGAGCGCGCCCAACTCTCTGCCTTGACGATGCTGCGCTTGGCGGCACAGGGAAGTTTATGACCTTCATCATTCGGCCCGCGAACGCGGGCGACCTGCAGCCCATCTATGAAATGGCGAAACGTACCGGCGGCGGCTTTACCAACCTGCCGCCCGACAAGCCCGCCTTGCAAGCAAAGCTCGAGAAATCCGACGCCGCGTTTGCCCGGAGCGACGACACACTCAGCAATGATCTTTTTGTATTTGTCCTCGAAAATACGCGCACGCAAGAGGTCCGCGGGACGTGCCAGATTTTCAGTCAAGTCGGTCTGAAGTGGCCCTTTTACTCTTATCGCCTCGGAACACTGACACAGCATAGCGTTGAGCTGGATCGCACCTTTCGGGCGGAAATGCTCACTTTATCGACCGATCTTGAGGGCTCTACTGAGGTCGGCGGGCTCTTTCTTCATCCCGCCGAACGCTCGGGCGGCCTTGGCATGCTGATCGCGCGGAGCCGCTATCTCTTCATCGGCATGCACCGCAGCCGCTTTGCTGAGCGCACCCTTGCTGAGCTGCGCGGCGTGATCGATGAGGCAGGCATGTCTCCCTTTTGGGATGGGATTGCGGGGCGTTTCTTTGGTATGAATTTTCAAGATGCTGACGAGTTTAATGCGGCGCGCGGCAATCAATTTATTGCTGACCTGATGCCCAAACACCCGATCTATACTGCGATGCTTCCCGAGACGGCACGCGCGGTGATCGGCGTGCCCCATCCTACCGGGCGCGCGGCGATGCGGATGCTTGAGAATGAAGGTTTTGAGTGGGAAAAATATGTCGACATCTTCGATGGTGGCCCGACCATGTCGGTTAAAACGGACGCCATTCGCAGCGTGAGTGAAGCCATTTCATCCAAAGTCACCGCCATCAGCGACACATTGGGCGAGCACAAAGCCGGAGAAAAAATGCTGATTGCGCACGGATCGCTTTTCGATTTTCGGGCGGCTTACGGTTGGACTGAAAAGTCGGCTGGCGGCATTATACTTGATCCGGCAAGCGCGGCGGCGCTCCGCGTCGGGCTAGGCGATGTCGTCACGCACATTGCGCGCTGGTGACCCATGGCGATCACCGAAATCAATTTTGATGGTATTATTGGCCCCAGCCATAATTATGCCGGGTTAAGCCTCGGTAATCTGGCCTCAGCGAAAAATGCAGGTGGCATTGCACAGCCGCGTGCCGCCGCCCTTCAAGGCCTTGAGAAGATGCGGACCTGCCTCGCGCTCGGATTGGTACAGGGCCTATTTTTGCCGCAAGAGCGGCCGAATGCGGCGTGGCTGGATCACCTTTCAACCACGATGATCGACGCCGAGCTAAGCCTTAAAGCGTGCGCCTTTTCGGCATCGTCAATGTGGGCAGCGAATGCAGCCACAGTCAGCCCGGCGGCAGATACACGCGATGGCAAATGCCATTTGAGTGCGGCAAACCTTGTTACGATGCCACACCGTAGCCACGAATGGGCTGAAACGCTGGCGCAAATGAAGGTCGCCTTCGCCAATCATTCTTTTGTGATTCATGGCCCCGTACCCGCACCCTTTGGCGATGAAGGCGCGGCCAATCACATGCGCCTTTGCACGACCCACGGGGCCGCTGGCGTTGAGGTTTTTGTTTACGGCGTTGCGGGGGGGGGCTTTCCTGCCCGGCAGCATTTGGAATCCTCAAAGGCGATTGTTCGGCAGCACGGCACCACCCGTGCATTGTTTGTCGCCCAATCCGTGGAAGCGATAGCCGCAGGCGCTTTTCACAATGATGTCGTAGCTGTCGCGAATGAAAACGTGCTCTTCGCGCACGAGCAAGCCTTTGCTGACAAAGAACTTTTTTACCGTGATCTCAAGGCGTTGGTGCCGCAAGTTGAGATCATCGAAATCCCGGCTAGCGCGGTTTCGCTGCAAGACGCCATTCAGAGCTATGTTTTCAATGCTCAGCTTGTCACGCTGCCGAGCGGGGAGATGGCGCTCATCTTGCCGACCGAAGCGCAGGACAATCCGCGCGTCTGGGCTTGGCTTACCGCCTTGATCAACGGCAATGGCCCGATCCGCAAACTCATCCCCGTCGATGTTCGCCAATCGATGGCCAATGGCGGCGGGCCGGCATGCTTACGTTTGCGCGTGGTATGTGATCCTGCGACCGTTGATCCCCGTTTCCTCGTCGATGATGCCAAGCTCGACAGGATCGCGCAGGTCATCGAGCGCCATTGGCCAGACCGAATCGCGCCGTCCGATTTGGCTGACCCTGTCCTCTGGCAAACGTGTAGAGACGCGCGCGCCGCGCTTCTTCAAGCGCTTGATTTATTTGAACTTATGTCGAATTAACTTACACTTAACCTCGTTTGTTAAGGCGGATTGACGCAAATTCCCAACTGGCGCGAACTTTGCTAAACAAAAGTTATGTGGAAAAAAATCAAACGCTTGTTCATCATCAAAACCCGGTTTGAGGCCTATCTTATCATCTATGCGCTCTCGCTCGGGGCCATGGAGCGGGGCAAACTCTACCTTGGTCAGTTTCACGGTGTTGGCGGCATGCTTTTAATGGCGGCTTGCTCGGGCGCGGTCTTTTTGGGCGGGGCAAAAATCCTCGACTCCCTGCGCTTGCAAAAGGAAGTTGAAGACCTCCGCGCGCAACTTGCTCAGCGCGGCTGACGCCCGTTCAGACTTGGCGCTCGCCTAACTTCCGCTCCCAATTGAGGGCGTCGGTTACGATCATATCCAGATTATCGCGCTGAGGTCTCCACGGAAGATGAGCCAAGATCGCGCTGTTATCAGCGGTAAGCGATGCGGGGTCGCCGGGCCGGCGCGCTTGAAAGACACGGGCGATTTTCTGATTGCTCGCGCGCTCAACCGCATCGAGCACTTCGAGCACTGAGAATCCTTTGCCGTAGCCGCAGTTCATCACATGGTTTCGCGCAGGCTCGGCCATCAGCTTTTCAAGGGCATCGACGTGCGCGGCGACCAAATCGCTCACGTGGATATAGTCGCGCTCACCTGTGCCGTCCTTGGTCTCGAAATCCGTTCCAAACACGGCAACGTGGGCGCGCTTGCCAAGCGCCGCTTCGACCGCGACTTTGATGAGATGCGTTGCCCCCGCCGTCGATTGCCCTGTGCGACCGAGCGGATCAGCGCCTGCCACATTGAAATAGCGGAGCGCGCAATAATTCATCGGATGCGCTGCCG
>JBEGTP010000015.1:0-6722 GCA_041179365.1 Pseudomonadota bacterium | reverse complement strand
CTCGAAGCGACGCTTGTGACCGAAACCGCGCTGTTGATTTGCGATTTGTTACCAGCCGAAGCGGTCACGACGATTTCATCGAGCCCAGTTTCTTCAGCTGCAGCAGCGCTGTCTGCGGGTGCTTGAGCGAATGCTGGCTGAGCCATTGCACCGGCCAAGGCGAGCGTGGCGAGTGAAACGCACGCACGAAATCCTGACTTTTTCATACTTCCTCCCTTAACTTCTCGCTCGAAGTGAGCGCGAATTCTCCTAAACACGGTCTCTATTGAGGAGATTGCAACCGATTGCAATCGCAAATTACAATCGTTTGTCGCTTAAGAATTCTCTGTGCCATCTTTGCAACACTTCTCAGCCTCCTCGCCTGATTCGAAATCAAAAACAAATGTTAATTCAATGCTTTAGCAAAGTCAGACTGGACTGCCGAAGCAAATAAGATCCTCTGTTTGTCCCTTAAGAAGCCGTAGTTGGCACACTTGAGCTCTTCCGGTCCTTAACCCAGATCATCGTTATCGCAGCGCAGAGAAGCAGCGCACCTCCGAACATGACGGCGTTCCGCGAGTCCGCGCCCAAAAGATGCTTGTAAATCCACCCAAAAGTAAGCCCATTGAGGAGCATCGGGATGACGATCATCATATTAAAAATGCCCATATAAACGCCGGTCCGCTCGGGGGGGATGCTTCCAGCGAGTATGACGTAGGGATTGCCCATGATACTTGCCCAGCCGAGGCCGAGGCCAATTGCGGGAATGATCAGCGCGAGGTTTTGGCCTATTTGCGGCATCGCGATGGCTTGGAAAAGTCCTTGAGTTTCGCCGCTGCCCGCTCCGATGCTCGGCAGATAAAGCATCGCGAGGCCCGCTGCGCTGAGGCAGATCATGTGCATAAACTTTGGGCCCCACCGCTTGGTGAGCGGAACCATCGCAAAAGCTGCGGCAAAGGCGATCAGGTTATAAAGTGTCCCGACCTGACCATTGGCAAGGCCAGCATCATGAAACGCAGGGGACGTTTTTTCAGTGGTGTTGAAGATGGATCGCCCGATTGAGAGGACAGCGTAGCTCCAGTAGATCGAAAAGCCATACCATTGAAAAAGGCTCATCCATGCCATTTGCCGCATCGCCTTGGGCATCTCAATGATAGCGCTCCAGATCTCAGTCAGGGTTGCGCGCATTGATTTTGGAGCCGCTGCAATTTTAGCCTTTTCAGAGTCGGTCAGGGGCAGTTCTGGAACGCGAAAGACTGACCAAAGAATGGTGGAAATAGAGAGCACAGCGCCGATCATGAACGAGACATGGGTTATGTCAGGAATGTTGTGCGCATCCACCGCATCCTTGTTCATACCAATCCAATAAACAAGAATTGAAGGGGTCCAGAACGACAGGCTTTGCGCGAGACCGGTAAAAGCAGCTTGGGACAGAAAGCCGACTTCGTGCTGATCTGGGTTTAGCCGATCACTCACATAAGCCCGGTAAGGTTCCATCGTAATGTTGTTGCCACCATCGAGGATCCACAGCAAGCTTGCGGCCATTAGCAAGCTTGAACTGAATGGCATGGCAAAAAGGCCAAGGCTGCAAAGCACCGCACCAATCAGAAAATAAGGCGTGCGGCGCCCCCATTTGCTATTCGTTCGATCACTAAGGGCTCCAATCAAGGGCTGGATCAAAAGTCCGGTCATCGGCCCGGCAAGCTGGAGGATTGGTAGGGAGGATTCGTCAGCCCCGAGATAGGAATAGATCGGCACCATATTGCCTTGCTGCAACCCGAAGCTGAATTGGAGGCCGAGGAAGCCGAGGTTCATTTCTACGATCCGCAACAAAGACAAGCGGGGCTTCAGTATCGCGTTTGGCATAGATGCTCTCCCTTCGCGCCTTATGGTGGCGCATTTCCATTCGGTGTAGCGGACTGAACCCAAAACACAACAATCGTTTGCATTGAATTTTTAGCGGCGTTCAATCCGCTTGCTTCGCGCGCCAAAAAACCGCAGACTATTGGCATCAGGGGGTATGATGGCAGACTTTAAGCGGATCAAGAATATAGCGGAACTTGCTGAACTTGCGGGGGTAAACGCCGGCACTGTATCGCGCGCGCTTGCAAACTCTCCCCTCGTGGCGAAAAATACCCGTGAGCGCATCGAAGCGATTGCACGCGAGCATGATTTTAGGCCCAATGTCTTGGCGCGGAACCTGCGAACAAAGCGGGCAGGGGCTATTGGTGTATTGATCCCACTCGGTCATGAAACCGCGCAGCACATCTCTGATCCATTTTTTATGACTTTGCTTGGCCATCTTGCTGATGCGCTGACAGAGCGAGGCCATGATCTTTTGCTTTCCCGAGTCATTCCGACCAATCCAGATTGGCTGAAAATCGTGGTCGATTCGGGGCGCGTGGACGGGGTCATTTTGATTGGTCAGTCCGATCAATCGAGCGTCATTGATGTGGTCGCGGAGCGCTATTTGCCGCTTGTCGCTTGGGGCGCCAATCTGGCGGGACAGGCGCATTGCTCTGTCGGATCGAACAACCGACGCGGCGGAGAGCTTGCCGTGCGGCATTTGATCGAGCGCGGCGCCAAAAGCTTTGCATTTTTTGGGGACCCGATTGCCCCTGAAATTGCAGAGCGGCTTGAGGGGTGCCGCGCGGCTTTGGCGGATGCCGGGCTTGGTGACGTGCTCGAAGTCTTGCCAGCGCACCTGACAGCGGAAACGGCCCATCCTGCCATCAGCAGTTGGTTGGCTGAAACCGAACGCGTGCCTGATGGGATTATTGCGGCCTCAGATGTGATTGCGCTCAGTGCCATGCGCGCACTTTCAGAGCATGGTTATTCGGTTCCGGGGGATGTGAAGGTAATCGGTTATGATGATCTTCCGCTCGCCAACCAAACCATTCCGCCGTTGACGACAATTCGGCAGGATCTTGTGGCAGGAGGCGCGCATCTTGTTGATTTGCTTTTTCGCCGGATTGGCGGCGAAAAAACCGATTCAATCATACTTGAGCCCCAGTTAGTCGTCCGCGGATCAAGCTGAAGCAGCGACATCCTGCGCCAGAGCAAGTGCCCCGAGCAATCCTGCGCGGTCACCGAGCCCGGGCGCGACGATAATTTCATCCGCTTTCCCGCGAAAATAAGAAGCGCCAAGCTCAGTCGCCTGCGCGCGCACCCGGTTGAGTAAACCATCAGTCTGCATGACGCCGCCACCTAAAACAATGCGACCCGGTTCCATAATTGATTGAAGGGTGACGGCGCATTGGGCGATATACCAAGCGATGATGCTGTGCGCTTGATGTTCCCTTGGGAGTTCGGACAGCGAGTATCCCCAGCGCGCTTTGATTGCAGGCCCACTCGCAAGACCTTCGAGGCAATCGCCGTGAAACGGGCATATGCCAGGAAAATCTCTGTCCTCAGGGTGCCGCTGCGGACGAATATGGCCCATTTCTGGATGGCTCAGCCCGTGCAGCGGTTTGCCATTGACGATAGCACCGCCGCCGATGCCCGTGCCGACTGTAATATAGACGCTGATGCGCTGGCCTTGGGATGCACCCCAACGCGCTTCGGCGAGAGCCGCTCCGTTGACGTCCGTGTCAAACCCAACCGGGGCTTCGCATTCCCGGCCAACACGCGCCGCAAAATCGGTGTTGCTCCACCCCGGCTTCGTCGTTTGTGTGATGTATCCCCAAGCAGGGCTCGCGCGGTCAAGCTCTGCTGGACCAAAGCTTGCAATGCCAATCGCAGTGAAGGGGCCGCGCCGTGTGAGCCAGTCAATCGTCTGGCTGAGCGTTTCTTCTGGCGTTGTCGTGTCAATCCGCAGGGTTTCTTCAATCGCGTCGGGGCCACTGGCAACGCCCAAAACGATTTTTGTTCCTCCAGCTTCAACACAGCCGTATTTTGGAATGCGCTCTTTCATGCAGACCCTGTCAAGATTCGGGATTTTGCTCCTTCGAGCGCGATCTTTATAACGGGCGCTACCGTGCCACCAAATTGCTTCTGCTTAGCTTCAGAATCGGCGGCGATGTCACGGCCTTCTAACCCCCAATGATCGACGAAGCTGACCACATCCAGCGAGGGCAGGACCTGCCAAGCATAGGCTTGGCGCGGTTCGCTCGGGGGATTTCCGAGAACAAGTCCGCTCCCGTTGATCGGCTCATACGGGCCAAAAAGGCTGGTGCTGACCATGCCGTATAATCCCGTAGGACACGCCTTCCCAACCGACGAAAATACGCTGCGCTGGGAGGACCAAAAGAGATAATACAGACCATTGTGGACAAAAATATGGGGGCGCTCAAGCTCATTCACAACACCGTCAGCGTCGATGAGAGGAGGCAAGAGCGAGAAGTTCGTGACGCCGTCACTGTCATTGGCGGAAGCAATGCCGATCACACCGTCATAGTCTGAGCGCGATGTGTGTGTCGGCTTTGAGCCGGTGAAGAGCAGATAACCTTTGCCATCGGCTGGGTCCCGAAACCAATAGGGATCCCTAAATCCCTTTATCCGGCCCGCTATGCCCTGATTGCGCGCAAGATCGGCATAGAGCGAACCGTCATTAACAATCGATTGGGTCAATGCTGACCACTCACCAACCATTGGGGTGGGGCCCGAAAGGTCTAGCACGCCGGTCGCATGGAAGAGACGCTGTTCGAAATCCTGCGTTTTTTCGTCCCGGCGGCCTGCTGCGGTAAACCAAAGAGTGACAGTTTTCGTCGTCAGATCAACCCGCGTGGAACCCGACCATTCGCGACTGCCGGGCGAAAAGCCATCGGGCAAAAGAAGGCCGCAGTCCATCCAGACCGAGTCCTTGAGAAAAAGAAGCCTAAGGCGCGCTACACCATGTCTTTCATCGGGGTCTGCGCTGCGCGGAGCAGAGAGAATGATCCAAAGGCTACCGCCGGCAATCTCGGCAAGGTCTCCGGCATCGTTTTGGACAGGCCAAATATCCCAAAGCGCGAGCGACGAAATAAGCGGCGCAGCATCCATTTTGCCGAGCACCGCTGGAGAGGGCCAGGACGCATTTGTAATCTGCGCAATTTGCGTTTCTGTCCAATAGCTGGTCGAGCCACAAAATTCCGGCGCAGCAGCGATTTTGGACGTTTGCGATTCCGACATAGTTTTCCTTTTCGACGCCGACGCCGTAAACATGCTTTCAATGAAAGACAACAATCGTTTGCATTCATATATTTCGGGCGGCGAGCGCGGCAAGGGAAGGGGCTTGTGTCCCGTCTCGACCTGTCACATTGATGCCCGATGACAGGTCTAGCGGCACTTCAGCAGCGTTTTGCGGCGTATTCGCGCCGCCTTGCTTTGCATGCCGAAGAAGGGAAAATACCGAACGCGTTTCTGATCGAACTCCTTGAGTTCGCTGCCGCCGCCGCGAGAACACGGGGAAACGTCCGTGCAATAGAGCTCCTAGAGCAGGCGGTCGCCATAGAAACGCGCGACGCGCGCTTGTGGTTTGCGCTTGGGATCGCCCAGCGTGAAGAGCAACGACCGACTGAAGCGCTCGCCGCGATAGTAAGGGCAAAGGCGCTTGCACCGCACGATCCACAAATCACATTGGCAGATGCGCAAATTCACTTTGAAACGGGTCTTCCTGCCGCAAATCGCTTTGCAATGGCCAAAGAATTGTCGCCAGAAAATCTCTTCATTGTGCGAAATCAAGCTGCGGCCTTGGCAGCGGAGGGCGCGTTCGGCGCAGCAGAAGCATTGCTGACCGAGACGTTAGTAACCAATCAAGAGTGGATTGACGGTCACAAAGCGCTGACGACGATGCGTGCAACCTATGGTCAAAACAAAGACTTCGCACGTAGTTTTGAGATCGCATGTAAGGCTCAGCCGAAGAACCAAGCGCTCCGGCTCGCCTGGTTCCACGTTATGGCTTCTGCCCGCCGATGGGATGAGGCCCGCGCCATTGTTGCAGACGGGCAAACTTTGATTGGCGACAACCAAGCCTTCGCTCTTGCCCGCATTTTTATCGCAAGCGAGTCTGGTGAGGGTGCAAACGACCTCTTAATTGAATCGGTCGCTTTCATCGAAGACACCGGCCTTGACCTCTGTCGTGTCCGTTATTGGCTGAAGGTAGGAAAGCCCGATCGCGCAGAGGCAATCTGTCTGCGACAGGTCAACACTCCTGCGGCCAATGCTTTTTGGCCTTATCTCTCCATCATCTGGCGCTTGAAAGGCGATTCCCGTTTGGCTTGGTTCGACGGGGAAGGGGCCTATATCCGCGCCTATGATCTCAAGTTTACAGAGTCAGAGCTTGGCGCATTGGCCGCGTGCTTAAGATCATTCCACACTATGAAAGCACCTTATTTTGAACAATCGGTCCGCGGGGGAACCCAAACCGACCGCCCAATTTTTATGCGACCAGACCGCGAAGTACAGGAGGCCCGCGCGCGGATATTGGAGGCGACTTCGGACTATATTGAGCAATTGCCTGCGCCCGACACAGCGCATCCATTGCTGAAGCACGCAAGAAATCAAATTAAGTTTGCCGGGAGCTGGTCCGTTCGGCTTTCAGCACAGGGGTTTCACGCTTGCCATACACACCCGTTGGGGTGGATCAGCTCAGCCTTTTATGTCGCGCTCCCAAAACAATCAGCCGGTCATGCGGGTTGGCTCAGCCTTGGAACGCCACCGCCAGAGCTTAATTTGGATCTGGATGCGACTGCGCACATTGAGCCAAAGCCTGGTCGCTTAGTCCTTTTTCCGTCAACGATGTGGCATAGTACACGCCCGTTTGA
>JBEGTP010000014.1:0-10039 GCA_041179365.1 Pseudomonadota bacterium | reverse complement strand
GTTTGCTCACATGAACAAACAAGATTTGATTTCGACAGTGGCGGACGCTTCGGGTCTGACCAAGGGCGACGCTTCGAAAGCAGTCGAAGGCGTTTTTGACAGCATTGCCGGTGCACTGAAGAAGGGCGATGAAGTTCGCCTTGTAGGCTTCGGCACGTTTTCGGTATCGAAGCGTAAGGCGTCCACAGGTCGCAACCCGCGCACTGGTGAACCGATGCAAATCAAAGCGTCGTCACAGCCAAAGTTCAAGGCTGGCAAAGGCCTTAAGGACGCGGTCAACTAATATTTCCAATCCTTCGGGATTTGGAAAAGACAAGCGGGCGGTGCAAAATTGCGCCGCCCGTCTTGTTTTGTAATCGCAGCCTGCCATCGGGCTGCCCAGCGTGGGCGCGTAGCTCAGTGGTAGAGCACACCCTTCACACGGGTGGGGTCGCAAGTTCAATCCTTGCCGCGCCCACCATATCCGCTTCCTCTTTTGGTCTCAAAAATTCCCAATTGCACCCGTGCACGCGCTGGGACACACTCACTCAATGAATAGCTTAATGTCTTTGCGTGAAGTTCAGAGCGTATCGCTAAAAAACCGCTTGCTCGCGCGTTGGTTCGCGAGGTTCATTTCTCAGCTCGATGCGGCCATGGCCTATGGTGTTGTGGAAGTAGAACTGCCTGACGGCTCACTTCACTTCTTGGGCGGACGTGGGCCGGGACCCGTCGCGCGCCTTCGCCTCGTCAAGTGGCGTGCATTAGTTCGTATCGCGCAATCGGGCTCGATCGGCTGGTATCATGCTTGGGATAAAGGCGAGTGGCAAGCGCATGATCCCGTGCCTTTCTTTGATCTGGTCGTGCGCAATCGTGCCTCTTTTGGTGATCTCGCGCGCGGCAGCGGGCTTCCGCAGCTTTGGCAGCGATTGAGACATGCGCTCAAACGCAATACCCATATCGGTGCCCGTCGAAACATTCAGGCGCACTATGATCTCGGTAATGACTTTTATGCCGCTTGGCTTGATGAGACGATGTCTTACTCAAGCGCGATATTCGCACGGCCAATCAATGGCGAAGAGCCTCTGGAGGATGCGCAGCGCCGCAAAGTTTCGGCGCTAGAAGACCGGCTGCAACTTCGGCCTGGCGCGAACATTCTGGAAATTGGGTGTGGTTGGGGCTATGTATCGCGCACGCTCGCCAAAAAGGGCCACCGGGTTACCGCAATTACCTTGTCGCCTGCGCAGTGCGATCATGCCAAGGCGTCGTCCGCTCTGCTCGCGAGACCGCCTGATTACGAGTTGATCGATTACCGCGATGTGCAGGGCATCTATGATGCCATCGTAAGCGTGGAAATGGTTGAAGCGGTGGGGCAGGCCTATTGGCCCGTCTATCTCGATCAGCTGGTGCGCCTTTTGAAACCAGGTGGTCGCGCTGCCCTGCAATATATCGCCATCGCCGACGATGTTTTTGATGCTTATGCCAAAAGCGTCGATTTTATTCAGACCTATATTTTCCCTGGCGGGATGTTGATTTCGGAAAGCCGTTTCCGACGGCTGGCTCAGGAGCGTGGCCTGCGGTGGGAAGATCAGGTTTCATTTGGACTCGATTACGCAGAAACACTCAGGCGGTGGCGCGTGCGCTTTGATGATGCGCTCGACGCTGGACAGCTACCGAAACATCTCGATGCACATTTCCTTCGCTTATGGCGTTATTATCTGATGTACTGCGAAGGAGGCTTTCGCGGTGGCGGCATCACCGTTTCACAAGTGACGCTTGTAAAAGAGGGAACGACGCTATGATCAAACTGGCCGTTATCGGATCCATGCTATTGCTCGCCTCATGCGACGGCGGCGCTAAGCCCTCTGTCGATCTTCCAAAGGATCAAAATGTGCTTTTCTGGACTGTACCGCAACGCGACAATGGGTTTCGTATGATGGAGAAACTCGGCAAAATGAACCCCGTCCTTGCCGGAGACGCAGTGTTTGATTTGCCACAAGGACCTCCGCTTCCCCTCAAAATGGACATGGCGGCCTATATGAAGAGCCAGCGCAGTGCAGGCGTTATTATCGTGCAAGATGGTAAAATCAGGCTTGAGAGCTACGCGATGGACTTTAATGCGTCGGGTCGTTGGACGAGTTTTTCCGTCGCGAAATCCTTTACGTCGAGCCTTGTTGGCGCTGCGATCAAAGATGGCTTTATCAAGAGCCTCGATGACAAAGTGGTGACCTATATCCCCGATCTGCGCGGTTCGGCCTATGATGAAGTGTCAGTGCGGCAATTGCTGACGATGACATCAGGCGTGAAGTGGAACGAAGACTACACGGATCCGAAATCAGACGTCGCGCTTTTTAATACCCACAAGGCAGAGCCCGGGGTTGATGTGACGGTCAGCTATATGCGGACGCTCAAGCGTGAAGCGCCGGTGGGCACGAAGTGGGTCTATAAAACCGGCGAAACAAATCTCATCGGCGTTTTGGTTTCGATGGCGACGAAAAAGACGCTGTCGGCGTATCTTAGTGAAAAGATATGGCAGCCCTTTGGGATGCAGCAAGACGCGGCTTGGCTATTGGGTTCAACTGGCCATGAAATTAGCGGGTGCTGCATTTCGGCAGCTTTGCGGGATTATGCGCGCTTTGGCGTGTTCATCCTCGGTGGTGGCATTGCGGGTGGGCATAAAGTTCTGCCCGATGACTGGCTTTCTGCCGCAACCACAAAACAAGCCGATATTGGTGAGCCTGGCCGAGGCTATGGCTATCAATGGTGGACAAATGACGACGGAAGTTTTGCAGCCCAAGGGATCTTTGGACAGGGGATCTTCATTGACCCCAAGCGCAAACTTGTGATTGCAAGCAACGGCAATTGGGAAAAAGCAACCGACCCAGAGGGCTTAGGCGCTGAGCGCGCGCAATTTTACAAGGCTGTGCAAGCCGCCGTAGATGCGCAAGTCGCACCGTAACAAGACCCAAAGACCGACCGGCTCTGGGTCTTGGTGAGGTGACCTATTCAAATTTGGATAGGAGGTGATCGAGGACGGCTGCGTTGAGCAGATTGGTAAAGCTGCACCCGACCATCGTCCCGTTGTTCCAAACGACTTCGCTCTGGAGCCCTGATAGCCCCGGGAGTGTGATCCAGCACCGTGTGCCCACGGGCGTTCGCGTCACGACCCGGCACGAAAATCCAGCAACTGAAATGTCAACGACTTCAACGCCGTAACCATGCTCGCTTGTTGGTCGCAAAATAGCCGGTATCTGGATGACGCGGCGCGGGGCGCAGCGATCTTCTTGTGCCGCACTGGAGTAGGAATCGAAACGCGTTTTCGTGAGGGACATAGGGGGCTCCCTGTTAATCTGGTCAAGAAGACATTGCACCCTTGCCGTTACGTTCGCGTTATCAACTTTGGTTAACGCGCTCGTGGTAGGGGGATGTAAACCCCTCAATCAAGAGTGCGGCGATGCGTTTTCCCACAATCTCAGGGTCTTTTACGGTCGCCGGATCTTCGCCGGGATACGCCGCAGAGCGCATTTTTGTCCGCGTTGCGCCAGGGTCAACAAGGGCAAGTTTGATCCGGCCTTGCGTCTCATTTTCCGCAGCATAGGCTAAGAGCAGGGCTTCAAAGGCGGCCTTGCTGGCACCGTATGCACCCCAATAGGCCCGAGGGCTTTGCCCTATGCTTGACGTAATACCAATGAGCTGCGCCATCTCACTTTTACGGAGCAGCGGGTCCATCGCCGCGATCATCGCCTGTTGCGCGCTCACATTAAGCGTCAGGATTTTTGCAAATTCTGGCGCATCTAAGTGCTGCACGGGCGCGAGCGTTCCCAACATCGCTGCGTTCAGGACAAGAATATCGAGCTTTTCCCAGCGGCTTGAAACCGCATGGGCGAGGCGGCCTATGCTGTCTGTCTCGGTCAAATCGAGCGGCGCAATCGTCGCCGTGCCGCCAGCCTGATGAATGCGGTCTTCGACGGCCTCTAGGTCTGCACCGGTCCGCGCGGTGAGAATGACATGGGCACCGTGACCGGCAAGCGCTTCCGCCGTCGCCGCACCAATACCGCGCGAGGCCCCCGTTACGAGCGCGATCTTTCCGTCCATCGTCTTCGCCACTAGACGACCCGTTCGGACAAAAGGCTGAGTTGATCGACTTCACTGCTCTCATCATGGTCGGTCAAGCGCGTGGGATAGTCGCCGGTGAAACAGGCGTCGCAATATTGCGGGCGAATGTGGTTACGGCGCTCTTCACCCACTGCGCGGTAAAGACCTTCGATCGAAATAAAGGCCAGACTATCGGCCTGAATGAATTTCCGCATGCCTTCTACGTCGTGGTTCGCTGCCAAGAGTTTGTTCCGTTCGGGTGTGTCGACGCCGTAAAAGCAACTATGTCGTGTTGGCGGTGAGGCGATCCGCATATGGACTTCGGTGGCTCCAGCGTCACGCATCATCTGTACGATCTTCATGCTCGTGGTTCCGCGCACAATGCTATCATCGACAAGCACAACCGAGCGGCCCTTGATAAGGGCGCGGTTTGCGTTGTGTTTTAATTTAACGCCCAAATGGCGGATATTGTCCGAGGGCTGAATGAAAGTCCGCCCGACATAGTGCGAGCGGATGATGCCCAGTTCAAAGGGAATGCCCGATTTCTGCGCATAGCCGATTGCAGCAGGAACGCCTGAGTCGGGGACGGGAATAACAAGATCAGCACGAACGGGGCTTTCAACCGCCAGCTCAGCGCCAATCGCCTTACGGATGGAATAAACGCTCGATCCGCCAGTGATTGAATCAGGCCGAGAGAAATAGATATGCTCAAACACACAGGGGCGCGGGTGCACATCTGGAAAGGGCTTGATCGAGCGGAGGTCGCCATCAACCACGACAATGATCTCACCAGGCGCTACATCGCGCTCGTACGTCGCGCCAACAACGTCGAGGGCCACGGTTTCAGACGCGAACACAAAGGCATCGCCCAATTTGCCCATCACGAGCGGACGGATGCCAAGCGGATCACGGCAAACGATCATGCCTTCAGACGTCATGCAAATCAGCGAATAAGCGCCCTCGACCTGCCGCAGCGCATCGACAAATTTGTCAAGCAACGTCCGGTAGGTAGAGGTTGCGACCAAATGAATAATGACTTCGGTATCGCTCGTGGACTGAAAGATCGCGCCTTTGCGAACCAATTCTTTCTTCACGGTCATCGCGTTTGAAATATTGCCGTTGTGTGCGATGGCAAAGCCACCTGAGGCCAAATCGGCAAAGAGCGGCTGAACATTGCGCATCGATGCTTCGCCGGTTGTCGAATAACGCACATGGCCGCACGCGACTGAGCCCGGCAGATTGCCGATCGCCGAGTCACTGTCAAAATTGCCAGCGACATGCCCCATCGCGCGCAGTGTGTGGAATTCTTCCCCATCAAAACTGGTGATGCCCGCGGCTTCTTGGCCCCGATGCTGGAGCGCGTGTAGCCCAAGCGCGACGATTGCAGAGGCGGTGTCTGCACCGCAAATACCGAATACGCCGCACTCTTCGCGGAGCTTATCATCGTCAAAGGGATTGGTGGTGAGCATTGCTGGCCCTCATTGTCGTGTGACTCTGCCGCGCCTATAGGCGGCTTGTCTTTAAATTGTAACAGGAAAGCGGCGATGGATAGCCAAGAGGCCGGATTGGTGCTCAATCCCAAATATGATGCGAACGGTTTGATCACGGCGGTCTGCACTGATGTAGACACCGGCGCGGTCCTCATGCTTGCGCATATGAACGCTGAGGCGCTGGCAAAGACACTCGATACGGGCAAGGCCCATTTTTGGTCGCGCAGCCGCGCGATACTGTGGATGAAGGGCGAAACCTCCGGGAATGTGCTGGGCGTCGTCGAAGCCCGGATAGACTGTGATCAAGATGCTGTGTGGTTGAAATGCGCTCCCGCCGGACCGGCCTGCCACACGGGGGAGACCACCTGCTTTTATCGTCGGATCGAGGGCGCGGCGCTTTCCCGAGATTGACCTTTACGTGAACGTCAATTAAACGGCGGTGATGCCAAACACTTCGCACGCCACCGTTGAAATGCCTGATCCTCGCGACAAGCACCAATATTCGATTTCCGATCTCTCGGGCGAATTTGGGGTTACAGCGCGGGCGCTGCGTTTTTACGAAGATGAGGGGCTGATCAATCCGGTGCGCCGCGGGCTAACGCGGATTTATACCAAGCGAGACCGCGCGCGGCTGGCGTGGATATTGCGCGCCAAGCGGGTTGGCTTCAGCCTCTTGGAAATCCGCGAGATGATTGACCTTTATGATATCGGAGATGACCGAAAGGTGCAGCGGCAGGTGACACTTGAAAAATGCCAAGCGCGCGTTGATTTGCTCAAGAGCCAGCGACTCGATATCGACGCGCATATCGATGAGCTGACGCGCTTTATCGACGTGGTGAAGAAAGCAGAGACCCCCAATTAGGGGCTGACCTAGATTCGGAGACTTTAAATGCCGCAATACGTCGCTCCCGTGCGCGATACGAAGTTTGTCCTCGATCATGTGGTGGGGCTTGACCGCTATGCCAACCTCCCCGGATTTGAAAACGCGACCCCTGATATGGTCGATGCAATTCTTACCGAAGGAGGGCGGGTTTGCGAGGAGCTCCTCTTTCCCCTCAACAAGACGGGCGATGATGAAGGCTGCACACGACACGCCGATGGGCGCGTAACAACGCCCAAGGGTTTCCCTGAGGCTTATAAGGCCTACATCGCGGGCGGATGGGTCGGCTTGTCAGCACCCGAGGCGTTCGGAGGGCAGGGGCTGCCCCATGTCATTTCCTCGGCGATGGAAGAGTTTCGCATGGCCGCGAACCAAGCCTTTTCAATGTATACGGGCCTCACCATGGGGGCTGTTGCGTCGATCCTCGTTAAGGGCTCTCCAGAGCAACAGCGAACCTATATTCCGAAGATGGCCTCTGGCGAATGGGGCGGCACGATGAACCTGACCGAGCCCCATTGCGGTACCGACTTGGGGCTGATCCGCACGCGCGCTGTGCCGAGCACCGGCGGCGCTTATGCCATTACAGGGACCAAGATTTTCATCTCGGGTGGTGACCATGACTTGACCGACAATATCATTCACCTTGTCCTCGCGAAAACGCCTGGCGCGCCAGAAAGCAGCAAGGGCATTTCGCTTTTCATTGTGCCCAAGATCATGGTGAATGCCGATGGGTCGCTTGGCGAGAAAAATGCGGTGTCTTGCGGCTCCATCGAACATAAAATGGGTATCCGCGCCAATGCAACGTGCGTGATGAACTATGATGGCGCGACCGGCTTCATGGTTGGCGAGGAAAATAAGGGCCTCGCGGCGATGTTCATCATGATGAACGCAGCGCGGCTTGGCGTTGGTATTCAAGGGCTGGCGCAGGGCGATATCGCCTATCAAAATGGTGTTCAATACGCCAAGGATAGGCGGCAGGGTCGTTCCCTGACGGGCGCAAAAGAGCCCGCCGAAAAGGCCGATCCCATTCTCGTCCACCCCGATGTGCGGCGGATGCTGATGGAGGCCAAAGCCCTGACTGAAGGGTTGCGCGCTTTGTGCCTATGGGGTGCTATTCAGGTGGACCTCAGCCATGTTGCACCGATTGAGGAAGAGCGGCAGCTTGCCGACGATCTCATCTCGCTGCTCACGCCGGTCATCAAAGGCTATGGCACCGATATGGGCTATAAGACCGCCACCGATATGCAGCAGATATACGGCGGCCATGGTTACATTGAAGAATGGGGCATGAGCCAATATGTCCGTGATGCACGGATTACCATGATTTATGAAGGCGCGAACGGTGTTCAGGCGCTCGATTTGGTCGGGCGCAAACTCGCGCTCAATGGAGGGCGCGGCGTTCAGGCATTCTTTAAAATTGTCACCGAAGAATGTGCTGCGGCAAAGCAGGTTTCAGCGCTCAGCGATTACGCAACACGGCTGGAGAAAGGTTTGGCTGATTTGCAAGCGAGTACGATGTGGTTGATGCAAAATGGTCTTTCAAACCCCGATAACGCGGGCGCGGCATCAACCCCCTTCATGCATATGCTGGGCATCGTCTCGCTTGGTCTGATGTGGTTGCGCATGGCGACTGCGGCGCAGGCGGCGCTCGATGGTGGAACCGATGACACGGCCTTTATGGAAGCGAAGTTGATGACCGCGCGTTTCTTCGCAGAGCGCTTGTTGCCTGAAACGGGTTCACTGCGCCGCAAGCTAGAGGCGGGGGCCGAGGTGATTATGGCAATGCCACCAGAGGCATTTTAAGCGCCCGCACGCCGTGTTGGAAATCATTTGGCTGGGGGAGTGGCTAAAGACGATCCAACACCCTGTGAGGGCGAATTCTGAGCGCCTCAGGGCGATGTGGCTGAAGAGTCCAAGGGCAGTCTCATTATTGCGGTGCTGGCAAACTCGTGGGCACCGTAGGAGAGTCGATGGTCGCTGGGGTCGGTTTACCCTTCTTTTTTCCCGACCTTGCTGCTGGTGATGCTGCGGCCTGCGCTGGCGTTGGTTGCAGCTGCGCGGGCATCAGCGGTTTTGGCGCGCTCCCCAAACGACCGCGCATACACTGCCGTTTATCGGGCCGGTCAAAGATGTTGCAATTCCAGAGCGGCTTTTCAAAGCCCTGCTGTCGGTTGCGCAAATAGCTAAAGGCGAGGCTTGCCAAATGAGCGTCCGAGATGGGAAAGACTTTGGGCGTTGAGAGCGGATCAGTCCAGACCATAACTTTGCAATAGTCGCGCGCGCCGCACGTCTGCTGCGCCAGATCGGTGAGGCTGCTCGCGTTTGTCGCGCTGCTCACCTGCAAGATGAATTGGCCGTGGGCCTTATCGTCGGCAACGCTCTTGGCGGGGCCGGCGGGAACAAACCCAGCGGCATTGGGATCGCTAGGGAGCGGATAGAGCGGCTCGCCAGTGAGGCCTGGCACATAGGCCGTGCTGTTATATCCCATTTCGGCGGTGAGGCTTCCGGACACATCAATGTCACTAAGAGGCGGCATCATAGATGCGGCGACGGCATGGGCAGGCGAGAGTATCGCCAGTTTCGCAAAGGCAGGCTCATTGCCAACATAGGCCCCGCGCAGGGCTTTGGGCGACCCCCAGAAACCGGGCCAGCGGAAGAAAAGATGCGTCCCTTCGGCGCGGACTTTCTCAAGCTGGGCGCTCCATTTCGGTAAGACCCAATCGGTGTGGTAATGCGTCGCGGAACCAACGGGCGCGTAGATTTGGCCTCCAAGCATCGCGCGCCCTATGCCGCGAAATCGCTGCCAAGCGTCTGCGGACGGCTGGCGCACGAGTGACCCATCGCAGGTATAGCTAAACTGGCAGCCCGTTTGGCGTTCATGCCCCTGAAACACGACGCCGCATACTGTTTTTGGATAAGCGGGATGGCGGACCCTGTTCAACACAACCTGCACGACTGCCATTTGCCCTTGAAGCGTTTCATTGCCCGCTTCATAAAAAATAGTGGCCGCTAGGCAATCCACCGCGCGCTCTAGATCGGTAGCACTTCCCTTGAAAATGAACGGCGGCGCGGGCGGGACGGGCTTTGTTGAAAAGGGCGTCGCATCGTTTGATTGCTTTGCGACATCGCGGGTTACTTCCTGCAGGATGAGGGGCTCAACCGCGGGCGGCGGGCCGTTGAGCGCAATTGTCAAATCATCCCCGAGCCGCGTTCGACCTGTTTCGCTCCAGACACGGTAGCTGAAGATCACCGAGCCAAGGAGCAGCAACACCAGCGCGCCGATGATCATCATCGGCTCGCGCTGCACGCTGTGCATCACTGCGCTATGCGGGAGCTCAAGCTCCAGCGCGTGGTCAGACGGATCGGGTAGAATCATAGTAAAGGGGGAAACCGAATCCTCAGGCTTCTGGCAAGAAATCTGGCACCGAGAGATACCGCTCTCCGGTATCATAATTAAACCCGATCACGCGCGCGCCCTTGGGGAGCTCTGGGAGCTTCTGGGCGATGGCCGCGAGCGTTGCGCCCGATGAAATGCCGACAAGCATGCCTTCTTCTGTAGCGGCGCGGCGGGCCATGGCTTTGGCGTCAGCTGGGTCGA
>JBEGTP010000013.1:0-8507 GCA_041179365.1 Pseudomonadota bacterium | reverse complement strand
ATCGATTTCAAGCTGGTTGTTGAAGAAGCGCTTGCTCGCGCCGATTTGCGCGACAGTCGAGTGGACGACCCGTCCATCAGACAGCGTATCATTCGCAGCGGTTACACCAGCGCGAAGGTCCGCAGTTTTGCCGCGATATTCAACTTGGGCCTTCGCAGCATCGCGCTGCGCAACCGAATCCAAATACTCATCATGCCAATAACTGCCAACGATCGAGAGGTTTTCATCGAACCGGGCACGGCCATCAATGCCATATTTGCGCGTTCCATTGCTTGCGCCGTTGGTCTGGCCGACCCCAAAGCCAGCATTCTCTTGGCGGGCAAAAACGAGAACGTCATATTTTGCGCCGTGATGCTCGGCTTCGATCAACCAAGCCGTGTCCGTTCCGGTTGTGACAGGCGTGCCTGCACTTGGATCGGCCTGACGGTCAGTCACAGCGAATTCTGCGCGGACTTCGGTATTGGTGTTTGGGCGGTAGCGCACGTCTAAGCCGCCCAAATTGGTTTTGGCCGTTTCGTCTTCATTGTGAAGGCCGGTCGCGCCAAGGGAGAGCTTCTTGTCGTCGGTCGACCATGTCACATGGCCACCTGCGTTCGTTACGCGGCGTCCAACACCGTCAACTTCATAGTCCGCGATGATAAACTGCGGATCAAAGCCACTCGAACGGCTGAGGATAGGTTCGCGGAAGCGCAGTGTTCCCGCGACATAGTCGATGTCATAATCGATATGACGCACGAGAACGCGCGTTTCGACAATGCGCTGTGATTGAAAACGATCGCGCGTTTCAAGCGTAATCCGTTCTGAATTGGGCACGATGTCGCGGGTCGCAAGGGCGTAGGGGCCAGACAGGCCCGTTCCTTGAATCTCTTCGCGGCGGTGCCGGAAAGGCGTGTCAGCCGCAAAGGCAGTAACGCCGACTTTTTCGCTCCGAAACTCAGCCTTCAAGCCATTGAATGAGCGATTGTAACGCGAAAGCTGCGGCTCTGAAATGTTCGTCTCATAATCGCCGAACAAGGCATAGAATTGCGGGCGTTCAAGCTTGACGTACAGGCGGCGCTGGCTCTGCGCATCGTAGCGGCGTTCGGTGCGATCGGCATAGATTGTGTAATAAGCGTCGGGGTCAATCACGCCGCCAAAACGGCTGTCATCGCGAGACTTATCGCTGTCATAGGCGAGTGTCAGGAGCCACTTCCCTTTAACGCGGCCCTTAGCATAAAGCGCAATCCGCGCGTCGGTGTACCAAGTTTCGCCGGCGGGTCCCAACCGTTCAAGATTATTGTTGAGCGTGTTGAACCCGGCGGTGCCTGCGCCAAAGCCAACAACGGTCCAAGGACGCTTGCCAGGATCAAGCCAGAGATCGAGGTGCAGCATGCGTTCAACGTCGCCGTCCCGCATAGGCAGCGCAATGGAGAGCGTGCCCGATGCAGTGGTCGGCTCAAGCTCGATATAAGCAATACCGTCATCACCCTCGACATGCCAAACAGGCTTGCCGCGCTCTAGGCCCGACAATTGCTTGGCATTCAGCGCGTCTGTTTCGACCGCCGCAAAATAGGGTGCGGGAACCGAAAAGTCGCCGGTCATCCCGTGGCGAACAGGGCGACCGTCTCGGTCAGTCAGGCGCACAGCAATCACAGGGCGGGTTACGCCGTCTGCGACCAAGATCGACTTGTCTTTGAGGAACACGGCGTTGAGCGGGCTTGCCGAAAAATGGACGGTGCGGTGAAGCGTTTCGATGAGTGTGCCGTTTGCGTCGACGATTTCTGCAGTAAAGTTCGTATCGCGGCCGGTCAATTCAACCGCGCGCCAGAGACTGACCGAAACAGTGCCTTCAGCGTTGGTGCGCACGCCATCAAACGCGACTTCAGCAACGCGCGTTCCGCCAGCGAAAAGGCGGACTGACTGGCCCGGCGCATGCTTGATGGCAATACGAACGGCTTTTGTACGCGGGTTATGATCGAGCTCTGGGAAGAGCCAGGCCGAGCCGGGCGCGGCGTTGGTCAACCATTCGCGGTCTGCACCAGCAGCCTCTGCATTGCCCATGGGCGCTGCACGGCGCACAGTTTCTGCTTCAAGCCGCGCAGTATTCTCGCCCGCAACGGTGCTGAAATCGACGCGCAGCAATGCGCCGCCGCGTCCCTCGACAAAGCGAGAGATCGCGCTACCTGCGCTGCGCGCATTATCGACGCATTTGGCGGGTACTTGGCCTGACGGCAGTGTTGATGGCTCCATCTGCACAACATGAAGGCCAGGCCGGACACCATCGAAATGATAGCGACCATCGGCATCGGTGACCGCATAGCTGCCGTCTTCGAGCATCACACGCACCCCGGGGACTCCGTTTGCATTGCGCGGATCGACCGAGCAGCCGCCATCGGTAATGCGGCCAATGATAGTCATGCGATCAGAAAGGCCATCGCGCGCGATGCGGACGCTCGCGTCAACTTCCGCACTTTGCATGCCGCGACTATCCCGAGCGCGCGCACGGTTCAGTGATTGTCCCGGCTGCGCATTGGGGCGAACTTCAAGAACATAGGTCACGATACCTGATTTGCCAGCGGCAAGCGGCGGCAATGAAATGGTTAGTTGCTTGCTATCTTTTGTAACCAAATAAGGAATAACTGCGCCATTGTAGCGAACCGAATTTGCTTTGAGCCGCATCTCAGCTGGCAAAAAGTCGGTGACTGTAATGGCACCGGTCGACCGCGCGTTGTCGGCATTTTGAACCGAAACGCGGTACTGGATTGGGTCGCCGGGCGATGCAACGGGCTGCGATGCGGATTTCGTTAGCATAAGCGGGGCACCGGGCCTGTCGACAGGAATGTCGATCCGCACCGGTGCGGGGTTCGTGAGCACAAATACATCGCTATATGAACCGCTAACGATCGTAAATGGCTGACCATCCGGGCGGCGCAAAGCGCTGAGATCTGCGGGCACCGATGTCGAGGGCGCGGAATCGGGCGTCGGCGGCTGGACCAGAAGGCGGTAACGGCCTGCGCGCGCAAAGGGAAAGCGATAGTCGCCGGACGGGAAGCTATAGCTGGTGCCACTGCTATCGGTTACCGTCGAACCTGTTACAACCGTTGACGGATAGCTAGACACACCATCGTCTCCGAATACGTCTGCGGGTTGGCCCGTATCGGCGTTGATCAACGTCACGCGCGAACCGGCGACTGGGGCACCATCGCCACTATCGAACACAATACCATAGGGATCGATTAAAACTTCGATCTGCGACGCTGCGATCAAATCGCCAGATTGTGAATCAAGACCTGAGAGGGTCAGCGTTTCGCCTGGGTAGACCGAAAGGCGGCAATCGCCTTTTACGGGCTGTGGCGGAATCGCTGCCGTATTGATGATGCCAATGAAAACAGCCGTGTTTGGACCGCTTTCGGTCAGAGTGAGGACCTCACTGTCACCGGAAGGAGTCTTAAGAGTAACTGTTTTGGTTTCTATTTCTTGACTGTTGAGATTGTCTGCCGCTGATGTAACCGCGATGACTAAGGGCTCGCCAGCGCGAATGCGTGTCGTTGGCGAAACGTTGGCGGCGCTAAGGCTCGTTCCAGCGTAAGCGCCTTGTAAAATGATGGGCTGATCACCGCTGCTTGCACGGCAAATCGTTGTAGGGACGACCATGGCTTGGCCAGTGCCTGAAGGCGCGAGGTGGAAGGTCTGCAACGTGGCCGCTGTAACAACAGGCCGCTCAACAGCAAGCTGGACGCGATTGGAGGGACGCGAAACGCGGGCTGCACCCGCGTCCCACTCAATCTGAGCCGTATTATCGATCGTCTGAGCCTGAACAGGCGCAATCGCCGCGCACATAAGTGCAGCGACGAATAGGGTCAGCCTAGCCAGGTTCTGAGTGATAAGGTTTTTCATGACGATCATCTGGCCGGGAGCTTTGAGACCATTGCTCCCGGCCATTTTCCTTACATTTACGCTTACAGAATCTTCACGCGGAAGACGATTGTCCGGGTTTGGCCTGTCGTGAGTGAGCCAAGGCTGCCGGAGATGACACCTGCTGAATAGGCGCCGGGTGTGGCCGTCCCATCAGCATTACACGTGCCTGACGGTGCCGTACCGGTGTAAGTCCCACCGACGAGCGGCGTGAATGTCCCATCGATAGCGGTCTGCGCGGGCAGGGTATCGTTCAGGTTGACGGTCGATGCCGTGGCACCACCAGCGGCGTTTACAACGACGAGGCAGTATTCCACCGTCGCGCCGGGGATCATTTTGGCGTTAGCCGCATTGCCCGAAGCGATTGTGTTGACCGGATCTTCGATGACTCGGCTCTGCTTGTAGACAGAGAGCAACGGCGCGCTGACGGTATAATCGTCATCATCGCTGTGCTTGCCGTCCGCCGCAATATCGCCAGTAAGGCCAACCGCATCAGCCAAAACAGTATCAACGCCCGCCGTGTTAGCGCCCGCCGTTGCTGTCAGATTGGCACCTTGGGTTCCTACAGTGCCCGATGCCTGAGCCTGACCCGTCAAGGTCACGCCAGCCACTTGGCCGTTGGTCGCCGAAAGTGGCACAGTGCCGACGATGAAGATCGTCTTCGCCTGATCCGCTGCAAGCTCGTCGATATAAGTAATTGCCGTGTCCGTGCCAGCATCATAGATGCCATTGGCATTGGTATCGACAAACATGCTCATACCGGTGAGGTTAAACACGTCAGTGCCACCGTGCGCTGCCGTGCCACCAGCAAGCTGGGCCGCCGTCAGGCCGATGTCGATCGTTGCGTTCGACGTGTTGGTGACTGTGAAGGTGGTATAAGCGTTCGACTGGCCCGGTGTCACACCGAATGTCGCCGTATTAGCCTCTACAACCGTAAGATTGACCTTGCGGTCAACCGTAATCACGTTGTTTGCGCTCAATTGTGTTTGGGCTACGCCGCCGACTTGAAAGTCAACAGTAACCGTATTGGTGATTGCTGTGCCAGATGCTGTGCCAGCTGCAAATACCGGGGTTGCCCCAAGCGCTGCCACTGCCAAGCTGCCACCAACGATCACGCGTTTGATGATAGCGTTCATAATTGGTCTCATCTTCCTGTTGGGCGCCACACAAAACCCGCTGGCGTCCGTTGCGGGATTATTCAGCGGACGAGTCCGCGGAAGCTCAATTTACCTGTTGCACCGGCCTTAATTGGCCGCGCGATAATCCAGCGGACGTGCGTGACATCTTCGAGTCGCGCACCGCGCCACATTCCGTCACTTTCCCGCTTTTTCAGCGTCTCGACGCGGCCCCAATTCTGGCCGCCATCAACCGAGACTTGCGCGCTAGGATCAGCCGCGCCCTGAAAAATGACAGCAGTGGGGATCGGATTGACGACATAGACATTTGCCGCAGGGCTGCTCCCGGCGTTGCGATATTGGAGTATGTACACCAGTCGATCACCAGGAATGACGGTTTTTGGCGGCTCTAGCACCAGTTTCCGTCGCCCGTCGGTATCTTTAACGAGGCGTTCAACGAAAACGGTGCTGCTGAGCGAAACCGCATTTGCCGCACGGACAAGCGCCGGGCTAAGCAACAGCATGAGTGCAAGGAAAAGGCGCATTTTCGCTGTCCCCCTAATTCACGCGGACTTTGAACGTGACCGTTCGCGTCTCGCCTGCGGGCACTGAACCTAATCGCACATTGATTTTGGGCGTCGGGCTACTGATATATTCCCCAGGATCCGCATCGGTTGGGTCAGAGGCAGGCGTTCCCTGAACCGTTAGCGTTCCCGTCAGGAAGGCGGTTCCGATAGGAACAGGGTCTCCAATCACAACATTGGTAAGCGTGCCTGTCCCGCTAATCGTCGCGACAAGGGTGTAAGTGACGATAGACCCTGGAACTACTTTCGTTCCGCCAAATGGATCGACCACCGATTGGCTCTTTGAAAAGCTAATCGTGGCATTTTGCACGAGATAGAAGGCATTATCGACGCTATCAGCCCCCGTTGTCCCGACAACAGCGTCACCGCCGCCTTGTCCAAGGCCCGCAAAGCTCGTTCCTGGGGTTCCTGTTCCGGTTGTCGCAGCGGCCGTTAAATTGATCTGGCCGCGATTACCGTCTGAAGCGCCTGCCGGTATGTTTGAGAGGACAAACACGGTTACGGACGCATCTGGTGCCAACACAGGATCATTCGACCCTGACGTATACACAGTGTCGACCCCGGGATCGTACACGCCGTTCCCATTTGTATCGAGCACGACCGTCGCGACGGTGGGATCAAACTGATCGCCGCCCAAGGCCGCGTTTGGTGTCAATTTAAACGCTTCGGATCCGTTGCCGTTGTTTGTCACTGTAAAGGCGATGACTTGGTTGGTCGCGCCCGGCGCGGTCGGGGTGTCTACTGCCCCCACGCGAACGACCGTGACATCCAGCAATTCGTCAACGCGCAGGTCAACCGTGTTCGAATCAATCGATTTGGGTGTGCCTATCGGATCCTCATAGGTGGCCGTGGCCGTGTTGCTAATCGTCGATCCTGCAGTCGTCCCGGCAGCCATTGCCGGCGCTGCAAACGCGATGGAAGCTGTTGCAATCGCTAGAGGAATTGCTTTTGCTAGGCCGACGTTCCGGATCGACCATTGATAATCTGTACGCATGGTCTGATGACCCCCTGTAGTTCTTCACAGGGGGCTTATGCATTCCAAACTCACAATAATTAGTTAAGACTGGCGCCGATTTGACGTCAGTGTCCTGAGGGAAGATCTCCCTCAAATCTGCGGCATTGCGGGCCTTCGCCTCTATTCATCTGAGGTTAATGCGGAGGGGCAAAATTGATGTCCAACTTGCAGCAAATTGACGTCAATTTTAGGCATTCCAAAATTGTCTAAGAACCTGCCTTGACACCACCGCAAGCCTCGCCTAGTTGCGCCGCCTCACCACATGCGCGGGTGTAGCTCAGTTGGTTAGAGTATCGGCCTGTCACGCCGAGGGTCGCGGGTTCGAGTCCCGTCACTCGCGCCATTTCTCTCCGAAAGCCTCATTGAGGTTGATCGGGAGGAGGAATGCGGAAACGCCCTGTTTCCATCCAGTAAAGTACTGGTTTTAGGGGTAAAATCCACATAATTCCGGCAATAATGTAAAAGGCGACTTGCGCCAATACCGGCAATTTTCCGACCGTTGCAGAAAGGCTGGCAATCAGCGCAGCCCAAATAGCAATCAGTAGCAAGATGGCCAACACACCCAAGGGCTTACGGATACTAGGCTTTTCACTCATCAAAATTGGCCAATTCTGCTATCTGGCGGACAAATCCACTCATTTTCAGTGATTACCGCGTCGAGCGACAAATCCCAAGGATCAGTCGGCACCGCGTCAATTTCTTGGCAGGCCCAAGCTATGCCGATGCGAAGGGCGGTGGGATGCGCTGCAAAAGCGCGGTCATAATGGCCTGCGCCTTGTCCTAGACGATTGAGCGCACGATCAAACGCAAGCAGCGGTGTTAAAAAGAGATCGGGCGTAACGATTTCCTCTGTGTCGCATGGCTGCCAAAAGCCCAATGCGCTTTTCTGCAGTACCTCGCCGGGGTGCCAACGCCTAAATGTCAATGGCTCAGCAAGGCAGCTTGCACAGGGTAGACAAAGCCTCCCGTGGTCCAATGGAAGCGCCTCCAGCGCTGTCATGACGTCACATTCTGTTGGCGTTGCGCTATAGGCTGCGGTAATTTTAGACTGTAAAATTAAAGCGTTAAGCCTATTAATTAAGGCAGAACCTAAAAGAAGAGAATTGCCGCCGATCGCCGCAACATGCGCCTTGCGGATTGCACGCATCGCCGCGCGGAGTTCAGTTTTCATTTCGCTCGTCCGGTGGAGTTGGCGGACCCACCTTGGCCGTTTGCATGAATATCCTCTGACGCCGTTAACGTCAGGTGGGGACCAGATAAAACAGACCAAGATCTGCTCAGGGCCAGCCCCCTAGGATGATGAATCGCCTCAGGGATGTTCCGATGCTCGTAACAGGCAGAATCCGCCGTCACCACAGATAGGCTCAATCCGTTGCTTTCTCAAGACTTTCTGCGAGCTTCTCAAGCCGGGTCGCAATGGCTTCTAGCTCAGGCGCGTTGCTCGCTAAGCCAACTTGGCCCGAAGGAGCTGCGGTTCCGCCCTTTTTGGCTTCAATAAGTTCATCGGCAAAGAGCAAAGCTGCAAACAGTAAGCCACGAGATTCACTCGCGCCGCCCAAAGTGCCGATGGCTTCGGCCACTTTTGCGTCGACGGCCGCGCCGAGCGCCAGAAGATGCGGTTCCTCGCCGTCGCGGCAAGCCACGCCGTAGCTGTAGCCGCCAATCGAAAGGGTCACTTGCGCCATTACAGCGCTCGGTCTGCGTTTACGCGGCCAAGCAGATCATCAAGCGCGCTCAAAACGGCTGAAGATTCGGAATGGAGGGCCGTGTGCCGCGCCTCAAGTGCTGCAAAAATGCCGCTATCCGATTGAGATGAAGCCGTTTTCCTGCTGCTCGTTGCCGCTTCAACACGATCTAGCGCCATTGAAATCCGGCTGATCAGCGACGTGGTTTCCTGAG
>JBEGTP010000012.1:0-3534 GCA_041179365.1 Pseudomonadota bacterium | reverse complement strand
TGACGGCTTCCTGGTCAACATAAGCGGTGTCGGGACGCTGATTGAGCGACAAAAGCCGGTTTCGCCGGATTTGGATCAATCGTTCGGGACTGGTGAACAAGCCAACGACCAGCGGGTTTTTGAGGCTGAAAAGAGCCGCCGGCGGCGGCGATTCGATGACAATCGGGATATTGGCGGTTTTATAGCCGCGATTGGCGAGGTAAATTGACGTCGGTGTTTTTGAGGAACGCGATACGCCAGCAAGAACAATATCGGCCTCTTCCCACTGTTCATGGCCAACGCCGTCATCATGGGCGATCGTAAATTGAATCGCATCGACACGCGCAAAATAGGCTTCATCAAGAACATGTTGCCGTCCTGGTCGCGCGCCAATCGTCATGGCTTGCCCCAATACTTTTGAAAGGGCATCAATGGCGGAATCAAGAACTGAGACGCACGGCAGGCTAAGAATGCGACAGCGGTCTTCAATTCTGGCGCGCATGGCCGGATTGACCATGGTGAAAAGGACAAGCCCGGGATGGTCTGTGATTTCAGACAAAGTGCGGTCAAGATGGCCTTCGCTACGGACCATTGGCCAAAAATGCTTTGAAACGGCAACATCTTCAAACCGCGCCAACGCCGATTTGGTGATCGTCTCAAGGGTTTCGCCCGTCGAATCAGATACAAGGTGGAGATGAATTGCAGTCAACGCGGTACACCTCGCTTGGAGTCGAGCCTGTGGAAAAATCTGGGGGAATGGCTAGCGGAAAGCTGGGGATAGCAGCAAGCCTTGATTCTAATCACACACCCATCCATTTGGCTGACAGACTTGTCCACATTCGCACGCCTTCGTCCCCGGCTGTGGATGACGGGTATAACGTCAGGCGACTCGCGTGGCCTTCACGGCATCTTGAATCAGACTTTGTGGACGAAATCTCTTAAACCGCTAATCCCCTCTTTTTGCGCTCCTACTACAATCAACCACCTTTTCTATAATAAGATTAGTAGTTAGAGGGGTTCGCGTGTCTCAGATTGAATCCAAAAAACTGCTCGGCGTCCTAAAGGGTCGTCATGAACCGATACCGCCGCTTTGGCTGATGCGTCAGGCGGGACGATATTTGCCCGAATATCTGAGCCTCCGCGCGACAAAGGGTGGGTTTCTCGACCTTTGCTATGATCCCGCATCAGCCGCTGAGGTCACGCTGCAACCGATCCGTCGCTTTGGTTTTGATGGGGCGATTCTCTTTTCGGACATTCTTGTCATTCCGCACGCTCTAGGACAGGATCTGTGGTTTGAGGAAGGCGAAGGGCCGCGCTTAGCACCAACGCTGGTTGATGCGGCTCTGAGCGCGCTTATACCGGCTCCTGAGCGCCTCCAGCCCGTCTATGAGACTGTTAGGCGGGTCAAGGCAGGGTTACCCCCCCAAACGACCTTCCTCGGCTTTGCAGGAAGCCCGTGGACGATTGCGACTTATATGGTGGCAGGGCGCGGATCAAAGGATCAGGCTTCGGCACGGCGCATGGCCTATAACGACCCGCAAGCGTTTTCGGCGATCATCACAGCGATTGCCGATCTTACAATTGACTATCTCGGGGCGCAGATTGATGCGGGCGTTGATGCGGTGCAGCTGTTTGATAGTTGGGCGGGCAGTTTGTCACCCGCGCAATATGAGCAATGGGTGATAGCGCCAACGGCGCGGATTGTTGCGGCGCTGAAGGCGCGTTATCCAGAAACCCCGATTATTGGTTTTCCCAAAGGCTCAGGCGGCAAGCTTCCGGCTTATGCGCGTGAAACTGGTGTTGATGCGCTGGGTGTCGATGAGACGGTAGATCCCGCTTGGGCGCATGCAAATTTACCGCAAGACATCCCCGTTCAGGGCAATCTTGATCCGCTTGCCCTCATTGCAGGCGGTCATGTGCTGGATACCGCGATTGACCGTATTCTCAATGCCTTTGCGGGGCGACCGCATATTTTTAACCTTGGCCACGGGATTTTGCCCGACACACCGATTGCGCATGTTGAGCACCTTATAGCACGAGTTAGGACGGCCCGATGAGTGGCTGGCTAGGGAGCGCCTATCTTTGGGTGAAAGCAGCGCATCTTATTTTCGTGATTTTTTGGATGGCGGGTCTTTTCATGCTCCCACGTTTTCTGGTTTATCATCAGGAATCCGATGCGGGATCGACCGAGGATGCGGCATGGGGTGAGCGCGAACGGCGTTTGATTTCGATTATTCTCAACCCATCGATGATCATTGTTTGGATCTTAGGCTTGATGCTTGCGGTTGATATTTCTGCGTTTTCTGCCGGTTGGTTTCATCTCAAACTTTTCGCCGTCATTGGTCTTTCGGGTTATCATGGTTGGATGATAGCCTATTCAAAAAAACTGGGACGTGGCGAGCGGACACTGAGTGGAAAAGCCCTGCGCCTCATTAATGAAGTGCCCGGTATTGCAGCAGCAATCATCGTTATTTTGGTCATCGTTAAACCGTTTTGAGCACGGGTTGAAAGCGCGCTTGGGCGGAGGCATTTGTTTCGGTTGCTTGACTTGAAACTGTTGCGCGCGTAATGGAACGGCATCCGCAGGGCCATTCGTGCCCCATAACACCACAGCTTTTCACAATCAGCTGACCACCACGCGGGCCTCCAAATTTAAATTTCCAGTCGGACTCGAAAACTATGCATCTCAAAGACCTAAAAATGAAAAAGCCCGCTGAACTCGTCGAGATGGCGGAAGAGCTGGGAGTTGAAGGCGCGTCAACACTTCGCAAGCAGGATATCATGTTTGCGATCCTTAAAGTCGAAGCCGAAAACGGGGAAGAGATAATTGGCGAAGGCACGATCGAAGTGCTTTCAGATGGTTTTGGCTTTTTACGATCACCGCAATCCAACTATCTTGCGGGACCAGATGATATTTATGTCTCGCCCAATATGGTTAGAAAATTCGGCCTTCGCACGGGTGACACCTGCGAGGGTGAAATTCGCGGTCCAAAGGACGGCGAGCGTTATTTTGCACTGACGACGATCAAGTCGATCAATTTTGATGACCCCGATGTCGTCCGTCACCGCGTCAATTTTGACAATTTGACACCGCTTTATCCCGACGAGCGTTTAAACCTCGACACGCTTGACCCGACGGTCAAAGACAAGTCAGCGCGGGTGATCGATATTATTTCGCCGCAGGGCAAGGGCCAGCGCGCGCTGATCGTTGCGCCGCCGCGAACGGGTAAAACCGTTCTTCTCCAGAATATCGCCAAAGCGATTACCGACAATCATCCTGAGGTTTTCTTGCTCGTATTGCTCGTTGATGAGCGGCCCGAGGAAGTGACCGACATGCAGCGCAGCGTGAAGGGTGAAGTCATCTCTTCAACGTTTGATGAACCTGCCCAGCGCCACGTACAAGTCGCTGAAATGGTGATCGAAAAAGCAAAGCGTTTGGTCGAGCACAAAAAGGATGTTGTCATCCTGCTCGATTCGATCACACGCCTTGGCCGCGCTTATAACACCGTAGTTCCCTCCTCGGGTAAAGTGCTGACCGGCGGTGTTGATGCCAAC
>JBEGTP010000011.1:0-4070 GCA_041179365.1 Pseudomonadota bacterium | reverse complement strand
GACTGTGCATGGCGATGCAGCCTACACCGGCCGTTTTTATTATTATTACTTCGGCAATTACAGCAAAACGGCGGCGCTCAGCAATCTATCGACCGGGCTATTCCATCTCGGTGAGGGCGATTACTGGGTTCTGAATACGCGTCTGACTTTCGGCACTGAAAAGCATTCGGTTTCGGCGTTTGTCAAGAACTTGACCGACAAAACCTATTATCCCTTCGGCATCGCCATCGAAGCGCTGTTTGGTAATGGCTACCGCGTTCGCGCGCAGCCACGGACCTTCGGGATCGAAGGCACGGTCAAGTTCTGATCGAATGCTAATCGATTAGCCTTTCAAGCCCCGGTCGCGTCTAGCTGCCGGGGCTTGTTTTTTGGGAGTGGTAAAATGCAATCCAAGGTCGATACACGCTATTGGCGCTTCTGCGCCTATATGGGGCCGCTGTTCGTGGCCATTTTCTATTATTGCTGGGGCGTTCTGGGTCATAATTTCCCTCCGTTTCAGCCAGATGCACCCGCCGCTGAAGTCGCAGGCTGGTTCCGCGAGCACCGTAACGGTGTGCGGCTCGGCATGGTCATCGCGATGAGTGCGGCTCCGCTGTACGGCGTTTGGGGCTATGCGCTGGCCAAGGTGCTCGAACAGTCGGTTGGTGGCGAACGGCCTGCCGACAACATCCTCGTCCAGCTCGCCCGCGTCGGCGCAGCGTGGACCGTCATCACCCTCCTCGTTCCCACCAGCTTCTGGCTGACCGCAGCCTTCCGGCCCGATGCGTTGCCCGAGTGGATGATCCAGATGCTCTATGACATGGCGTGGCTGCTCATTGACCTGGCCTATGCTGTGACCACGGTGCAGCTCTTCGCGCTTGGCATCGGCTTCATGGCGGACAAGCGCGCGACGCCGCTCATTCCGAAATGGCTGGCTTGGTACGGCATCTGGGTGGGCTTTATGTTTATCGCCGAATGCATCATGCCCTACTTCTTCAATGGGGCCTTCGCGCGCAGCGGCATCCTTAATTTCTGGATCGAGTTTTTGATCTGGATGGGCTGGGTGCCCGTGCTGACCTATTATGTTCTCAAGGCGATCACGCGTATCGAACAGGAAAATGCAGCTGGTTGAGCAAGCAAAGTCCGGGCAACCCACGCGGTTGCCCGGCGATCCTGGCGTCTGGGTTTTTATTATCGCAGATATGGGCGCATTCGCCCTTTTTTTCCTTATCTTCACGGTCGGCAGAATTGGGTCTCCGAGCCTGTTTGAGACATCGCGCCAGCATCTCGACGTAACACTCGGCCTGCTCAACACGCTCATCCTGCTGACAAGCAGTCTGTTCATGGCCCGCGCCGTTGAGGCAGCGCGGGCTGGGGTGCGAGGCGCTGTGGTGCGCAATTTGGGTCTCACCATTCTGATCGGCTTGGGTTTTGCCGTTACCAAGATGATCGAATATCGAGCCAAAGGTGCGGCGGGCATTGGCCTCACCACCAATGAATTCTACACTTACTATTTCGTTTTCACGGGCATTCACTTCCTCCATTTTGCGATCGGCATTGCGGCGCTTGCGATGATGCTCGCCAAAGCGCGGCGCGACGTTCTGGACGCGCGATTCACGGTCTGGATCGAGAGCGTCGGCTGCTATTGGCACATGGTTGATCTGCTGTGGATCATGCTCTTCCCAATGCTCTATTTGCAGAGGACGGGATGAAGCCTTGGCATATTTGGCTCCTGCTCGTTGCGGCCACGCTGACCAGCTGGTTTGTGACCGAAGGCGAGACGTCCGCGAGGGTCGGATCAACTGCTGTCATCCTTATCGCTGCGTTCAAGATCAATTTGGTCATCGCCCATTTCATGGAATTGAAATGGCAACCAACACCCTACCGAATCGTCCTTTCTGGCTGGATTTTCCTCGTCTCAGCCATCATCATCGGCGGCATCTGGGCCGCATAGGAGAGAGCAATCATGTTTGACATCGCCGTACTCGCCGAACCGGAAATGGAGACCGACCCCGCCAATGATGGCCGCCATGTGCTTCCCAACGTTGCAATGGGCCGGGAGTCCATCCCCTATATTGTCGTGTTGCCCGAAGAGCAGATCGCTTTTTTCACCTACACTTGGGTGACGGCAGATAGCAAAGCCGGAGCCGCCTTCGCGCTCTTTGGCCCTGGCGTTGGCGATAAGCCGATCCAACAGGGATTGGCGGATCGCCCAGTGCCGCGCGACATGAATTTTGATAATTGGACGATTGACGGCTTTTCTATGCAGCAAGACCTGAAGATGGACAAAGCGCATGTCCGCTGGGAAACGCCCGAAGCGATGGTCGACTTTGATTTTGAAGCCTTCCATCCTGCCTATGCCTATGCGTCTGACCCACGCGGTTGCCCGGCTTATTGTGCGACTGACCGCATTGAACAGGCAGGCAGTGTGAAGGGGACACTGCGTATTGGTGAACGCATCATCACTTTCGATGCCACCGGCCACCGCGATCACAGCTGGGGCACGCGCGACTGGATTCCGTTCCAGCAATATGAATGGTTTGTTGGCCAGGTTGGAACAGAAACGTCAGTGCACTTCTGGCACTTCCATGCGCTCGGCAAGGAACATCTGCGCGGCTATGTCTTCAAAGAAGGTCTGATGTCGCGCGTTGACAAGGTGGACGTTAGCGTCACCTACGATGATCAATATTGGCAGACCGGTTATGTGGCCACAGTCATCGACGCTGCCGGCCGCACCACGACGATCGAAACCGAAGTGTTTGGTACTTATACTCTTGTTCCCCATCCAGAAATCAGCTTGAATGAAAGCGGTGGGCGGACAAAGTTTGATGGCAAGGTCGGCGTTGGCTGGATGGAATGCGCTTGGCCGACAAGCTATCTCAACCACATACGCGCCAACGGGCCCTATTGAGCGCCAAAGAGAGAGGATGCACATGAACATCGCAATTGATCCCGATTGGGATATGGAACCTACCTGCCAGCGCGCTTTGCAAGGGCGAACGGAAAACCGCAAAAAGGGTCCCTACTCCGCCCGTAAAACCGATGAGGTTGCCGCCGAACTTGCCACTTTCTTTGCACGTACCAAGCCGGGCGCGACTGTCGCAGGCGTCAACCGTATGGGCGGCGGTGCCTCCAAGGAGCAATTTGTCTTCACCCTCGACGGTGAGAAATATGTTCTGCGCATGGACCCGCTGGAAGCGATCACCGAAACAGACCGAAAGCGTGAATTTGAAATCATGGACGCGGTTCAGGGGCTCATTCCAGCGCCAAAGCCGCTATGGATGGACGAGGATGGGAGCATCTTTGGACGCCCCGCAGCGATCATGTCCTTCGTCGGCGGTGTAACAAAGCCGAGCGACGCGGGGCTAAAAGTCAGCGGCCTTGGCACCAGCCTTGGGCCGCGCTTGCGTGAAAAGCTGCGCGGGCCTTTTATGGATTATCTGGTCAAGCTTCACGGCCTTGATTGGCGGAAGACCAATCTGCCGAGTTTTGCGGCACCCGAAGCGGATTCTAAGCAGGCCGCACGCTGGTCCCTCAATTATTGGAAGCAGCTTTGGAATCTTGACGGGATCGAGCATATTCCCATCATGTCCTACGCGACACAGTGGCTGACCGACAACATGCCTGATTGCAGTGAACTCGTGATGACGCACTGTGATTTCCGCACTGGCAATTATCTGTTTGATGAGGCGAGCGGTGAAATGACAGCCGTGCTCGATTGGGAAATGGCGCGGATTGGAGATTATCACGAAGACCTCGGCTGGGTGCTAATGCAAATCTTTGGCAGTTATGAAGATGGCGAATTTCGCGCGAGTGATCTTTATGGCCGCGAGGAGTTCATCACCGCTTATGAGGCCGCTTCAGGGCGGAGCGTCAATCGTGCGACGCTCCACTATTACGACGTGATGAGCAGCTGGAAATGCTACATCATCGTCGCCGCCAACGGCATGGCTGCGGCGCGCGCGCAGCACAATCACCAGGACGTGCTGCTGACATTCCTTGCCGCCACGTCGGCGGTGTTTGCCGACGATTTGTGCCGCCTGCTCGGCCAGGAGGTGCCATCGTGATCCCGAATGTCGATGATCGACTGG
>JBEGTP010000010.1:0-7782 GCA_041179365.1 Pseudomonadota bacterium | reverse complement strand
TTCGCCTCTCGTCAGCGCACAAACACAGCTGCTTTCCATTCTTGCCGGTGTTGAGGTCGCTGCCTTGCGTGCGCAGTTTCCAAACGCGGGCTCAATTGTGCGTGTTATGCCCAACATGGCCGCCTCAATCGGCGCTGGGGTGTCTGTCATTTTATCGACGGGACTTAATGAGGCAGAACGGCAGGCTGTTTCAGCCTTGATGGGGGCGCTCGGGACGGTCGAGTGGGTCGATAGTGAGGATTTATTCCATGCGGTGACCGCGCTTTCCGGATCGGGTCCTGCCTTTGTGCTACGCTTTCTCTCGGCCATGGCGGCAGGGGGAGAAGCGCTGGGCCTGGCCCCCGATCAAGCGCTGCGCCTCGCGGCTGAAACGCTTAAGGGCACCGCAGCACTAGCGCTTCAATCCACAGAGTCTCCCGAGATTCTTGTTGAGCAGGTCCGAAGCCCGAACGGGACAACACATGCGGGCCTCAACATTCTTGACGCCGACGGGCAGCTCAAGCACCTGATCAATGAGACGCTTGCCGCCGCTGCAACGCGGAGCAGGGAACTCGCGAAGGCCGCGCAATAAAGCGTTATTGGCCCGCGCGCTTGGCTGATTTAAGGTTTTCGCGTGTGACGGGGTAACCGTGATCCTCGGCGATGCACAAATAGACGTCTTCGCCCACTGTCTCGATCCACGGCGTGACCATCCTAACCGGGATGGCTTCGGCATGGGTGCGCGCTTCTTCAAAGCTGCTGAACTGTGCCAGCCTCTCGAGATTGCGGTGCGTCGGGAAGATGACGTGCACGTCGCCGCGAAGGGCCGCATCAATTGTTTCCTCGGCACTGCCCCAAAACGTGCGGACATTCTCGGTCGCATCGACAATGGCCTCAGGCAAATCATCGGGGGCGCGGGCGATATAGAAGCGGGTATCAAAAACGCGTGATTCTTTAAAATTCGGACGCCATCGCGCAAAGGGAATGAGTGCGCGAAGGTCGAGCGCTAGTCCGGCTTTATCAAGTAATGTGCTGAAGGGCTGCCGGTTATGAAGCGCAGCGCGTGCCTGTGTTAGCCATTCGGCATCCGGCTCCCCCGCGATCCCCACAGGGATGCCACTTTCTTCAATCGTTTCGCGGATCGCCGCGACGCGCGCGGCAGCACATTCTGGATCAATCAGCGTCTGGCGTGCAGCCAGAAGGTGATCATCATTATCGACCCGCCCTCCCGGAAACACGATGGCACCGCCCGCAAATGCCATTTTGGTTGATCGCTCGACCATCAAAATTTCAGGTGCCCCGGTTTCGCGGTCACGGAAGAGCACAAGCGTTGCTGCGGGGTTCGCCGGAACGTCGAATTCGGTTTGAGACTCAGACATAGCGCTGGTCCTAACCCGCTCCTTGCTTAATGGGAAGCGCCGTGGCAGCGTGTTACCGCACGGAGAGCCCCGCAAAGGGCTCAGCATCTTGGATGGGGATCGCCATGGATGGTATTGTACAATTGCTGGGTTTGGCCGGCAGCGTCAGTCTTTTGGCCGGATGGCGCATGTATTTGTGCATTTTTGCCACTGGCCTCGCGATGAAGCTTGGCTGGGTCGCAATGCCGCACAATCTTGAAACACTGCAAGTCCTGGCAAACCCTTGGGTGATTGGTGCCTCGGCATTTGGGCTTGTTGCTGAGTTTTTTGCAGACAAGGTTGCTTGGCTCGATTCGCTCTGGGATTCGGTTCATACGGCAATCCGCCCCATCGGAGGCGCGCTCTTGGCGCTGGCCGTCATCGATACGTCAGACCCGGTCTGGCAGGTTGTAACGCTGCTGCTTGGCGGCGGAGCGGCACTGATGAGCCACGGCGCAAAGGCTGGGACACGCGCCGTCGTCAACGCGAGCCCAGAGCCCTTTAGCAACATAGCGGTTTCCACGGGTGAGGACGTCGCATCGGGCGGTCTGCTCTACCTTGCGCTCAGCAATCCAGCTATGGCTGTCGTTGTCGCTGTCCTTGTCGCAGGCATAAGCATTTACGCCCTGTTCATGGTTCGCAGACTGCTCAAAAAGCTCTTTTCTGTCGCAGAGATCAAAGCGCCCGTTGCGCTTCCTTGATCCTAGTCGAATATAGCGCCCCATTTCCGCTTTACGCGGTCTTTCCAGAGCCCGCGGTGAAAGGCATCTGACGCGAGCAGTGGCATGACCGAGCCCGCTTCGGCAAAGACCATCTGTTCGATGCCTGTGTTCACCTTGCCCCAGCTTGCGGCTTCTTGCAGTGTGGAGGAGGAGCAAGCCCCGTCTCGCACATCAGCGACCGTGATCTGCACGGCATATTTATGCACTTGGACATCGTCGTGACCAAGAATTTCGGCACACACAACAGTGTCCTGAATGAAGTTTTTAGGGACACCGCCGCCGATCATCAGCAGGCCAGTCGTGCCTGCCTTGATCTTAATATCGGTCAATTCGCGGAAGTCGGCGATGGCGTCGAGCACCATATAGGGCTTGCCCTCCTTGGCGCGGTCAACCTGGTGCTTGACCAAGCCGAACCCAGCCGAGCTGTCCACAAAAGCGGGACAGAAAATTGGCACATCATGCTCATAGGCGAGCTTGACGAGGCTGTTGTCCTTCTTGCCATGCGCGACCAGATATTTGCCCATTTCGCGGATGAAGGCGCGGCTGGAATAAGGGCGAGGCTCCAGGCTATTGGCGATTTCAAGGATCGTGTGGTCACAATCCTGCAATTGTTCTTCATCGATATAGGTATCGTAAATCCGGTCGATCAGCAGCGAACGCAGCGTATCATCATCGGGAACTTCAAGCGCCTGATAGTGTTTGTGGCCAAGCCCTTCGAAGAAATCCATATCAACAATCGACGCGCCGGTTGCGACGATACCGTCGATCATATTGTTGCGGAGCAACTCAGCATAGAGATCCATACAACCGCCTGCTGAGGTCGAGCCCGCGATCACAAGAAAGATCGAGCAGTCTTTGTCCGCCAGCATCTGGTTATAGATGCCCGTCGCGCGCGCGAGATCACGGCTGGTGAAGCTCATTTTCGCCATGCCATCGATGATCGGGCGCGCGTCAAAGCTCGTGATGTCGATATGCTCAACAGTGGTTGAAAGGAGCTCAGCCTTGCGCTGGGCATTCGCTTGCGTGGTAGTCATCTTGGTCTTTACTCCAGCTAAATAACGGCGACATCCCTAGCGAATGGCTAGGGCTATGACCGGTAAAAGACCCCAATTCGGTTTGAGGTAACGTAAAACTATTGAGAGGTTGCGCTTATAGCTTCACGACGTTTGACGGAAAAGCATGGTGCTGCTCCTGCTCGACATAGAGCGACGCCATTGGTTCATCGGTAACTATGTAGCTCTCAACGGATCCGAAACCGTTGAAGCCCGTTCGCATAGCACAGCCATAGGCTCCGAGCATGCCGATCTCAATATAGTCGCCTGCTCGAATGTCCGCCGGGAGTAAGAACGGGCCCGCCATGTGATCCATATCGTCGCAGGTGGGGCCGTAAAAGCTGAACGGCATGTCACGCGTGTCAGACCTGTCGTCGCGCAGCAGCTCCACTGGGAAGCGCCAGCCAACATGGGCCGCATCAAACAGCGCACCATAAGCCCCATCGTTGATATAGAGTTCATCTCCGCGCCGTTTTTCCACGCGAACGATGAGCGAGCTATATTCAGCACACAAAGCGCGACCAGGCTCGCACCAGAGTTCGGATGAATAGCTGACGGGAAGATCTTCAAATGAGCGGTGGATGGCAGCAAAGTACGCCTCAAGTGGGGGAGGTTCCATGCCCGGGTAAACGCTTGGGAAGCCTCCACCGACATCAACAACGTCGACTGTCACGCCCGATTCGACAATCGCGGCGCGGACCCGCTCCATCGCTTGCGTATAAGCGCTCGGCGTCATGGCTTGGCTGCCGACATGAAAACAAATGCCGAGCGCATCCGCCACTTGGCGCGTCTCAATCAAAAGCTGTTTCATTTCAGAAGGTTCGGCACCAAACTTTGCAGCAAGGCTAAGTTTCGCATATTCCGACGATACGCGAATGCGAACGCACAGTGTCAGATCAGTGGCGCCTTCGGTTGCGCGCACAATTTTTGCCAATTCTTCGAGCGTATCGAGCGAGAAGGTGCGGACGCCATGTTCAAAATACGCCTCTCGTATCGATTCAACCGGCTTTACGGGGTGCATATAGCACAGGGTCGCGTCGGAAAGCTGGTTGCGAACAAGGCGAACCTCAGCAATCGATGCCACATCATAGTGTGTGATACCGTTATCCCACAAAAGCGAGATCAGCGCAGGCGAAGGATTGGCCTTGACGGCATAAAGCGCCTTGCCCGGAAACTTCTCGGCAAAGAAGCGGGCAGCGCGCTGTGCGGCGTGCGGACGAATGAGCGTAACCGGCTGAGCCGGTTGCAGGGCGGTTGCTAGCCCCAGCGCGTTATGTTGGCTGTGCAATTCAAGGGACCTCCAAGGGTATTCAGTTCAACAAAGGCTGCCTTACGGTTATTGGAAGTCCCCTTGGGGCAGCAAAGGCGATATATGAATCGCACAGGGTTCTGTAAAGTAAAACAATCGGCCGCCGGTAAGGATTTGGAAGTGAAATGACTTGGATGGGCCAAAAAGTGACATTTTTTGTGCTGCAAATTGGCGAAGAAAAAATGCGCTAAATGGGCCACCAGGCCCCGAGTGTGGCGTTAGGATCAATTCGGGCCAATTCTAGGGTAAATGCGAATCGGAGTGATGTGGTGCACAGGTCACCCGCGCAGGGCTTCACGCTACCTTTTGTAATCCCGACTTGTTTGCTATTCCCGTTGGCGGCTATGCGGGGCTTATGGCCTCATCGCTCTTCCTCTCAATCGGTGTCCTCGCCAGCTTCGCGCTCGTGGGTGGCGGCCTTTATACATGGCGCAAAGAGCAGGACGCCAAGCGCGGCATGCTCATGATTGTCGCGGCGCTTGTGGTGCTTGGGAACGTGCTAATTCTTGCTTGGCCTTAGCGACGCACCCTATTCTGCGGGCAAATTGTCGAGCGTCCGGCGGATTTCGCGAACGACTTCCATCGCTTGTGTCATCGCTTCAATCGGAACGTCTTGCAGCGCGGGCTCAAACTGCGGCATTAGCGCCCGAATCGCACCATCGAGTGTGTCTCGTCCAAGGGCCGTAATCTGCAACAGATCGTCGCCGCTGACACTGACCAGCCCCAATTCTATCACAGTATCGATCTCAATGGCGACGGATGGCTCGCTATCTTCAAGCGTCCATTCGAGCGCCGCGCGCTTCATGCCGATGACTTCATTCCGCGAAAGGATCATCAGAATGGAAAGCCGACACTCATTAAGGCCGACAGGTTCGGTCTCATCAATCCGCGTGCTAATCAAAGCCCCGAGAATAGAGACCTCGGTCAACAACTCTACAGCGGCATTTTCCCATCGTGATTGAGACACAGTGTCACCTGATCGTGCAGGAGGGATCGAGCCGGAAATCAAGATATTTGTTCACAGATGCCATCAGCTCCTCTTGCTCGTTTTCAAAAAAGTGATTGGCCCCTTTGATCTCGTCGTGGTGGATAGTGATGTGTTTTTGCGTCCGCAATTTTTCAACGAGCTTTTGGACCGCGTTTGGCGTGACAACTTCATCATGTGTCCCCTGAACGATAATGCCAGAGGATGGGCAGGGCGCAAGAAACGTAAAATCATACATGTTCGCGGGAGGGGCGATCGAAATGAAGCCGCGAATCTCAGGACGACGCATCAAAAGCTGCATGCCAATGAGCGCGCCAAAGCTAAACCCGGCAACCCAAGTTTGCTGGGCTTCCGGGTGGATCGATTGCACCCAGTCGAGCGCCGAGGCCGCGTCAGAGAGCTCTCCAATGCCGTTATCAAACACGCCTTGACTACGCCCAACGCCTCTGAAATTAAAGCGCAGCGTCGCAAATCCGCGCCGAACAAATGTCTGGTACAGGGCTTGGACGATCCGATTGTTCATCGTGCCCCCAGCTTTCGGATGGGGATGCAGGATCATCGCAACGGGCGCGCGAGGACGTGGGCCGGGGTTGAAACGGCCCTCAAGGCGGCCTTCAGGGCCGGGGAATATGACTTCAGGCATAGGTCTCGCTAAAAAATTAGATGTTGGACGCAGCCACTGCTTTGCGGCATTGATGCGGCCTATATAGGTAGGCGCGTCAATTTCGCAATGATTAGGGAGAAGTGAGTGGCCGAGCGGCTCTATCTAGACCATGCGGCGACAACTCCGATGCTGCCCGACGCGCAAGAAGCGATGATATTGGCGCTTGGAAAATGGGCTAATCCATCGTCGCCTCATGCTGAAGGGCGCGCGGCTCGCGCCGCGATGGAGGACGCGCGCGACCGGATCAAAACGGCGCTTGGCTGGTCCCACGAAGTCATCTTTACAAGTGGTGCGTCCGAGGCTCTCACGATAGGCCTGACGCGTTCAAATTGCGATGCCATCCTCGTCGCCGCGACCGAGCATGATGCGGTCCATCGCACCGTGCCTGACGCCTTTTTTCTGCCTGTTACCAATGAAGGCGTCATTTCGCCCGAGGCACTTTACGGCAGGTTGGCGGCGCTCGGCGCAAAACGGCCACTCGTTGTGGCGCAGCACGCCAACAATGAAACCGGCATCATGCATCCCCTCGGTGCCCTAGCAATCGTCACGCACGAAGCGGGCGGCGTGCTCCTTGCGGATTGTGCGCAAACGGCAGGTAAAATTGATTTGCCCGAGGCTGACCTGGTTGCCGTTTCAGCGCATAAACTTGGCGGCCCGCCGGGGATCGGCGCGCTTCTTGTTCGTGACCTTTCCATGATTGCGCCGAGTGGCGGGCAAGAAAAGGGTTATCGCGGCGGCACAGAAAACTATCCGGCCGTGATGGGGTTTGCAGCGGCGCTCGAAAATAACCGTGGCTGGGTTGGGCGTGCAGACGATCTACGCCAACATCTTGATGGGGCGATTGAGGCCGCTGGCGGCCAAGTTGTGGGGCTCCCTGTGCCGCGTATTTCTACAATTGCGAGTTACCGTATGCCCGGTAAGGCAGCAACCGCACAGCTTATTCAATTCGACATGGCGGGGATCGCGGTATCAGCGGGCAGCGCCTGTGCTTCGGGTACAATAAAGTCGAGTAAGGTGCTCGCTGCGATGGGATGGTGCGAGGACGAGGCGAGTGAAGTCATTCGCGTCAGTTTCGGACCTGACACGAGTCGCGCAGACATCTACCGTTTCGTCGAAGCGTGGAAGCGTATTAGACCATAAGGCGTATCTTAGTAACATGACTATTTATCTCGACTATCAGGCCACGACCCCACTTGCGCCAGAAGTGCGCGGAGCGATGCAACCTTGGTCGACTGACAAATTCGCAAACCCGCACGCGACGCATAAATTGGGACGGGAAGCCGCCGCCGTGATTGAGGTGGCGCGCGAAGCGGTTGCCAGTCTACTACCAAGTGGCGGCAAACTCTATTTCACGAGTGGCGCAACCGAAGCCTTAAATTGGGCTTTGGTGTGTGCGGGCAAGGGCGGCATTGCCTTTCCCGATACTGAGCATGCCGCCGTGCGCGATACCGCGGCAGCCTTACAAAAGGGGAAACGCAAAACCCATCTCCTTGCGGTAAAGCCTGACGGACTTCTCGAAACGAAGATTGATCTGCCTGCAACCATCGGAATGGTCGCGTGCATGTTGGTGAACAACGAAATTGGCGTTATCCAGCCCGTCGCTAAGCTCGCTAAGGCGGCGCACGCCATTGGGGCTTTGATGCTCTGCGATGCCGTACAGGGGTTTGGCCGTGT
>JBEGTP010000009.1:0-5621 GCA_041179365.1 Pseudomonadota bacterium | reverse complement strand
CTCGCCCATTTCCAATCCCGGTGGGCGGCGGGTTGAAATGCGCCAGCAGCCTTGACCGGTAAGTGCGGGCCGGACCGCGTGAGGGAAAGCAAGCTTGCGGATACCCGAGTAGATGCCGTCTGCACCCACGACGAGATCATAGCGACCTGAGCTGCCATCACTCAGTGTCACGTCCACACCTGCGTCATCGCTGGTAAGGGCGGTCACGCTAAGGCCCAGCCGCACATTTGTACTGGCCGCGTTGACATGGCCTTGCATGATCTTGTGCAGCACCGGGCGCATGATACCGCCGGTAGCAGGAAGGCCTTCTTCAAGCGCGGGCTCATCAAGGTCGCGTAAGTGGAGGCCATCAAAGCGAAAAATCCGGGCACCCGAGGTGATTGCACCTTGGTTGCGAATGTCCTCAAGCAGGCCAAGGCGCTTATAGGCGCGCAGCGTCGGCCCGGTGATGGTAATGCCCGCGCCATAGACCTTCCAGTCAGGATCGATGTCGATTAGATCGACGGCGACGCCCAATTGGCGAAAGCGGATTGCCGTCGCCATACCGCCAATGCCGCCGCCAACGATAAGAATTTTGTTCAATTGTGTCATGGCAATTGGCTATAGCGCCCCGGGCGCGAAGTGAAATGCTTTAGGTGAATGTGTGCTATCCGGTACCTGAATAGATGGGATCAACCGTATCGCCTTGCGTAGGCCCACGCGGCGCGGCAAACACGTCAAAGTGACATTGGGGAGGAAAACATGACTGAGCTGGCTCGCACACGCGAAGCGGGGTTTGCGACGGGTTTGGCGCTGCTCATTCCGATCACACTCTCCACAATGGCCATCGTTTTGCTCGCGCCGATCCTGCCGCTCATCATGGACGAATATAAAGCGATACCCAATTTTGAATATTGGGTCCCGATGGTGTTGACCGTTCCAGCGCTGTGCGTCGCAATTCTCTCGCCGGTAGCAGGGATGCTTGGCGACTATTTCGGGCGGCGAAAACTGCTGATTGGGTCACTGGCTGTCTATGGTTTCATTGGGATCGCACCCATTTTTCTGACTGACCTTTCTGCTATTATTGTTTCCCGCCTCGGTGTTGGCATTACCGAAGCGCTGATTATGGTTTTGACGACGACAATGATCGGTGACTATTTTAGCGGCGCGACACGCGACAAATGGTTGGCAGCGCAAACCGCTTGTGCATCGCTTTCGGCTTTGATTTTCTTTAACCTGGGCGGCTTTCTGGGCAGTTTCAGTTGGCGGATGCCATTTTGGGTTTATGCATCGGCATTGCTTATGTTGGTCGCTGTGCTCGTTTTTACGTGGGAACCAAAGAGGGAGGGTGAAGCAAGCGCCGTAGCGCCGCACAACGCAAGTTGGGCAGGATTTCCTTGGTCACGTTTTGGCGGGATCATCGGCGTAACGATCTTTGCCTCAACCTTGTTTTACACGGTCCAGATCATGGCATCGAGTGGCCTGACGGCTCTGGGTTCACTCGATCCGGCGCGCAATGGTTTTCTGACATCGATCCCAAGCCTCGGAGTACCGTTGGGCACTTTTATCTATTCGCGGCTGACGGGAACACCCATCGCGCGGCTTTTGATGGTTGAATTTGCGATCATGGGATGCGGTTTTCTGCTGATGTCACACGCAGGCTCGATTTCGACCTTCTTGATCGGCTGCGGCGTCAATCAGATCGGGGCGGGGCTCTTGTTGCCAACACTTTTGGTCTGGGCGATGAGCCAGCTCGATTTTGATATCCGCAGTCGCGGAGCCGGGCTCTGGACAGGGGCCTTTTCGCTGGGCCAATGGCTCAGTCCTCTCATTATCACATTTTTCTCTAAGCAGATGGGCGGGTTGCTCCCTAGCTTTTCGGTTCTGGGTTATGCCGCGCTCTTTGCGCTCGTGCTAACGGTGTTTGGCGCGTTGCGGGCGCGGCCGAAAAATGGCTAACCGGTTAAGCGGGAAAATCGCGCTCATCACGGGCGCGGCCAATGGCATTGGCGCCGGTTGTGCAGCGATGTTTACAGGCGAGGGCGCTACCGTGATCGGCGTGGACCGTGCGCAGTGTGACCTCATTGATGAAACCGCCGTTTCGGCGCTAATGGCTGATATCGGCATCCAGCATGGTCAAATCGACATCCTCGTTAATGCGGCTGCCTTTGCAACGTTCAAATGGATTGAAGCCCTTTCTTACGCCGAATGGCGCGGCACTTTGACGGGTGAGCTTGATATCGTCTTCCTCGTCACGCGCGCGGTTTGGCCGCTCCTCAAAGCGAGTGGTCAGGCTTCAATCATCAATTTCTCTTCGGCCAATGCCTATCACGCCCTCGAAGGTTCGCCCGCGCTCGCGCATACGGCGGGGAAGGGCGGCGTGCTCGCGATGACCCGTCAGCTGGCGATGGAAGGTGCGCCGCACGGCATCCGGGCCAATAGCATCGCGCCGGGCTTTATTCGAACGGCAGCGACCGCAGCGCATCTGGCGTCTGATCCGGGGTTTGAAACGCAAGTGCTCGCCAAAAATATGATCAAGCGCTTAGGCCAGCCAGAAGACGTTGCGCATTGCGCCGTCTGGCTCGCGTCTGACGAAGCCAGCTATGTAACGGGCGCCGACATATCGATTGATGGTGGCGCGACGGCTTGGTAACCCAAAAGCTTCATTGCGGGCGCGTCGATAGGTCCTATTGACGCAATCGGCGTGACTTCCATGCCTGTTCGCGGCAAATATCAAAAAAAATGTAATGCTCAGGAGGAATTTATGCGCCGTTTTCTAATGTCTACTGCTGCCTTGGTTGTTGTTGCGTCACCCTTGCCTGCCTTCGCGCAGGCTGCGGCAGATGAAGATCCAAATGAAATTATCGTTACGGCGCAAAAGCGCCCCGAACGGCTGAAGGATATTCCCGTTGCGGCATCCGTCTTGAGCGGCGAATCTGTGGCTCAGCAACATGTTACGGATCTTTCTGACATCAATCGTGTTGTGCCTTCGGTTGAAATCAAGGGCACTTTCAATGGTCGCGTTCCCTACGGGATGCGCGGCATTTCGACGAACGCGAACGAGGGTGCTATTGGCCTCACTTCAGGCGTGTCGATCCAAATTGATGGTATCCCCGTTCCTGCGGATAGCTTCGCCGCCAATACAATTTCAGATGTCGCGCAACTCGAAGTCCTCAAGGGACCACAAGCGACGCTCGGCGGGCGGACAGCTTCGGCTGGCGTGATCAACTTTGTGACCAACGGGCCCTCGACAGCGTCAAAGGGCGTGTTTGGCGTGACCATCACAGAAGACGGTGAATACCGCGCTGAAATGCGTGTGAGCGGCCCCATAACCAATGGGGTCAGCTTTAGCCTCGCGGGCTATGATAGCAAAACGCCTTATCCCGTTTACAACACACAGCTGAAGCAGCGCAGTGTCGCCAAAAGCTACGGCCTGCGCGGAAAGCTTAAATTTGAGATTGGTGAAGATTTTGATGCAACGCTGATGGGGCATTACGCACTTTCGCAATCGCGGGGCGAAAATTTCGTCTATCAATATATCACACCGGGTGCATTTTTGCTGGCACCGCCGTTGACGCAAGCCTTGGTCTTGCAAGGCTATACGCCATATTACGGCAACACGGTCTATGACTCGCCTGTGATGATGACTTCGCGATATGAAGATAAGGACGGATCGCTCGTCTTGAATTACCGTGCGGGCGGGCTGACGTTGAGCTCAACAACCTCGCTTTTCCGGGAAAATCAATATCAATCGCAAGATCTGTTTGAAACCTCGGTGTTTTTCTTCAACGTTCTGACAGGCGGGCATGCGCCGGCCTTTAACGATCAGCAATCGAACCAAGGCTATGTCAAACAAACGACGCAGGAATTCAAAATTGCTACCGACAACACCAAGCCTTTGAGTGCATTGGTTGGCGCGTTTTATTCCGATATGACCGTCACTGGGTATGGCTTGCGGACTTTTGTGCCCTTTTCTGCGAGCGCTCAGAACACATCGACCACAAAAAACTATGCCCTTTATGGCCGGGTAACCGCTAAATTCTCCGAGACGCTGTCGGCGACGGGCGGACTGCGTTATTACAAGGATAAGATTGGCTGGTCGAAAACCCAGTTTTTCAATCCAGCATTACCTGCTGACCAAGCACAGTGGCAGGGCTGCGGTGGTCCGCGTAATTGTACTTGGAACCTGTCGGATTCCTCAACGGGTCTCGTCGGTGATTTTGCACTGCAAGCACATTTGAGCCAAGGCTCGATGGTCTATGCGTCATACACGCGCGGTTATAAGCCGCGGGCCTATAACACCGCACACGACTTTACGTCGCTGCAATCTGAGGTGAATTTGGCAGCGGGCGCTGCGGATAAGCCGTTCGCCACGCCAACTGCGAAAGAGAAAATTGATAGCTTTGAGGTCGGTTTAAAAACCAGCGCGCTCGACAATCATCTCTCACTCAACCTCGCAGCCTTCTATACCAATTATGATGGTTATCAGGCGCAGATATTCGATAATAGCCAGCTCATCGGCATTCTCGTTCTCTCCAATGCGGGCGCGCGGACCAAGGGCGCTGAAGCTGATATCACGTGGCATTCTGGGGGTACAAATCTATCGATTGCCGCCGCCTATATCGACGCAAAATTCCGTAACTTTGCGGGTGCCAACTGTTTTCCCACGCAAACTGTTGCGCAAGGGTGTGTTGCTGGCGGGCAAAATTTGAGCGGAAAGTCGCTTCCAGCGTCGCCGAAGTTTAAAATGAACGCTAGCCTTCAGCAGAAAGTGCCGCTCGATAGCTTTGACATCGTGCTTGGCAGCAATCTGTCTTACCGGTCCTCAACCGTGCTTCAGGCTGATGGAAACCCTCAAACGGCGCAAGGGGCTTTTGCCCTGCTTGATGCCAGCATTGGTGTGCAAACAAAGGATGGCAGTGCATCGCTGACGTTCTTTGCAAACAACATCACCGATAAATTCTATCTCACCAATGCCGAGGATTTCTTCTCAGGGCCATGGGGTGCAAATGCGGTGATTGGCCAGCCTGCGCGCGATTCACATCGCTACTTTGGCGCACGGGCAAGCTTTAAGTTCTAAAAATACGGCTTCACGGTCTCGCTGTGATCCATCACGGCGGGGCCAGTGAAGTAAGGGCCAACAAGTGCGCGCCACTGCGCAAAAGCGTCTGAATTGCGGAATAGGTCCATGTGATGGGAAACACTTTCCCATTGCACGCGTAAGCGGTATTGGCCGGGCTCTTCAATCCCGCGTTCCAGTGCCAAGCCGTGGCATCCCGGGGCGGCCCTAAAAAGCGGTGCAGCCTCTTCGACCGCCGCCTCAAATGCGGCGGCATTGGCGGGGTCTATCGTGAGCAAAGCGGTTTCGTTTATCATGCGCCATAGATGACAGGATGAAGCGTCAATGACAATCATCATAACAGGGGCAGGCGGCTTTGTGGGGCGCGAGCTTATTCGTTTATTGCTCGCGCGCGGCACCGAAGTTGTTGCGATTGACAGTCACCTCTCGGGCTTGCCTGATCATTCCTCGCTCCGCAAAGTAGAAGGTGACATAGGCTCAGCGGCGGAGCGCGCTGACGCTTTTAGCCGCGGCTGCGCCGCGCTTGTTCATCTCGCCACGGTGCCCGGCGGCGCAGCGGAGG
>JBEGTP010000008.1:0-2761 GCA_041179365.1 Pseudomonadota bacterium | reverse complement strand
TGGTGCGGTCATGGACATCCGAAGTTTATGATAAGGACGGCAAGGTCCACCGGGATCGGGGGCGCTACGAAGATATATGCGTCAAAGTAGATGGCCGGTGGCTGTTCCAGACGCGGTCGTTCCAGAACATCCACCGGCAAGAGGTTTAGGATCAGCTTGTCACCAACCCGCCATCCACAACAAATTCAGCGCCGGTAACATAGCGGCTCTCATCCGACGCGAGAAACAGGTTCATATTGGCGACATCGTCGGGTTCGCCAAAATGGCCCATCGGGATTGAGGCAGACAGCGTTTTGTAAACCTCAGGATTTTCCTGCATCGCGACCTTTTGAATGTTGGTCATGATCATACCCGGGTGGACAGTGTTCACACGAATTTTATCCATTGCGCATTCCAACGCGACCGTCTTGCTGAACAGGCGCACGCCGCCCTTGGCTGAGGCATAAGCCGCGCAACCCGGCACGCCGATCAAACCGACGACCGATGAGATGTTGATGATGGAGCCGCCTTGCCCCACTTTACGCATGAGCTTTACCGCGCGCTGCGTACCGTAAAATACACTGTGCAGGTTGGTGTCGTTCTGTCGCATCCAATCGGCATCGGTGATTTCTGCGAACGGCCCCAGCACCGCAATGCCGGCGTTGTTCACGATGATATCGAGCCGACCATAAGTGGCTTCTATCGTTTCAAATATCGCATCCCATTCCGCCGGTTGAGTCACATCATGGCCGATGGACATCGCGTTGCCGCCGTTCGAGCGGACCTGTTCGGCAATGGCTTGCGCGCCCGGTTCGTTGATGTCCGTCACGATCACCGTCGCGCCCTCTTCGGCAAAGCGGAGCGCAGTCGCACTGCCCAGCCCCGGCACCGAAGCGCCACCTGTTATCAATGCGATTTTTCCTTGTAACCGTTCCATCTTTCATTCCTTTTCAAACAAAAAGGGCCGCGATCAAGATGTCCTGATCGCGGCCCCTATCTGGCAATTCCAATCAGAAAGTTAGAATTCGAACCCAAGCGATGCGCCAAAGCTCCGTGGTTCGCGGGCTGAGGCGAACGACCAAAGGCCGGCAACTGTGAAGGCCGCTGTTGTACCGCGATCATCAGCCAAATTTCTACCAAAGACCGTCACTTTCGCCTTCGCGCCGCCAAGATTGAACTTGGCCGACAGGCTGGCATCCAAAAGACCCTGACGATCAGAGCGGACGCGAGGATCGTTACCGTTGACAATCACTGTACCCGTTGGAGAGGCAGGGATTGTCAGCGCGCCAAGCGAGATTTGCTGATCATAAGGCGCGATGTAGCGATACCCAATATTGGCAATCACCGATCCAAAATTGGTTTGCAGCGTGTAGTCTGCGCCCAAAGATGCAGTGATATTCGGGCTGTAGATCATGTCGTTGCTCGAATAGTCAAAATTACGGATGACACCGGCCAACGTATTGCCGACGACAAAGCCTTTGAAGTTTGACTTCAGATACCCAATCGAGCCGGTCAGGCGCAGGCCTTCAGCCGGACGGGCGGTGAAGTCAGCTTCGATACCCTTGATCGTTGCGGACCCTGCGTTAGAGGTAATCGTCTGATTGCCAGTTGGTCCGCCTGGGATCGTCGTATTCTGCTGAAGCCCGTCATATTTGGAATAGAACGCAGCCAAATTGAACTGGAGATGCCGATCCAGCAGATCGAGCTTGGTGCCGACTTCGTAGGAATCGACGACTTCGGGCTGATAAGCGACACTCGCCGTAATCGCCGTTGCAGCGCGCGGAGAGAAGCCGCCCGAGCGATACCCGCGAGACCAGGACGCGTAGATCATCGTGTCTTCATTGGGACGATAATCCAGCCCGACTTTCGGCGTGAACTTGCTGAAAGTACCAGTGCCTTGGCCGACGAGGACACCGCCGAAGCCATTGCTAAGCGATTTCTTGTCACGCGTGTAGCGTCCGCCGAAGGACAAACGGAATTTGTCAGCAAAAGCCCAGTTAAAATCGCCGAAAATGGCAAAGGATTTGGTGTGGCCGATGACAAGCTGAGGATTGGTATCTGCAATCAGCGGGTCAACGGCTGTGTTGAAGGCAAACAAGCGTGTGTGTTGCTTCAGGTCAAAACGCGACGAGAAGAGATAGCCGCCGACAACATAGTCGAAACTGTCAGAAACCTTGCCTGCTGCCCGAAGCTCTTGGCTCCACTGACGATAATTTTGTTGGCGTCGCGTGTAATACAGGTCTGTCGTTGAGGCATCAAAATCCTGCGTTTGATTTTCATGCGAACGGCGGAAGCCGGATACAGATGTTAGTTTTACGCCGCCAAGGTCATAGTTCATTTCCAACGTGACGGCCGGGGCCGAGTAGTTCGAAACACCGGGGCTATTGAAGACGGTGTACAGATCGCTCGTATTGTTGCGATTGCACTCTGCTGGTGTGATGAAACCACAGAAAAGCTCGCTTGAATTTGTGATGTTAGAATTGACCACATCAAACTTCTGGCTTTGCTTTTCTACCGTCAAGACGGCGTCAAATCCGCTGCCTGCTGGCTGCACGAGGAACGATACGCCCATGTTGTCATTGTTGCTTCCGCCGACGCGCTTGCCCGTCACGCCGCTCCGGTAAAAGCCATCGCTTTCGTTGTGGAAGTAGAAGAATTTGGCAGCAAATTGTGAGTCGATGAGCGGCACATTCATAACAGCGCGGGCTGCCATTGTTCCAAATGAGCCGTAGGATGCTTCAGCCTTTAAGCCAAACCGACCGGTGGGGCGGGTCCGCTTAAT
>JBEGTP010000007.1:0-3697 GCA_041179365.1 Pseudomonadota bacterium | reverse complement strand
GCACCGTCTCGGCCCTTGCTGATATGCTCGCAGCCGCTGGACTGACCCACCCCGACGCCTTGATGCCACATCACATCGTTCACCGCGTGAGCCAAACCGAAATCAGGCAGTTTGATGAGGTCCACAGTTTCATCAAAGCCAATTCGTTGATCGATCAAACCTGCCCCCAGCCCCATTATGCCAAAAACTGGGCGCGTGCGCAGACCGCGAGCTTTGACGCCGTCCGTTAGCACGCCGCGCGTTGCCGCGCCCTTCCCTTCCTGCTAGCGGCTGCGGCGCAACGCTTTACGAAAGAGACGTCCAATGATTCCCCGTTACGCTCGCCCCGCTATGGTCAAAATCTGGGAGCCCGAAACGCGCTTTCAAATCTGGTTTGAAATTGAAGCTCATGCGACCGATGCTCTGGCGGAGCTGGGCGTTGTTCCAAAAGAGGCGGCCAAAGCGATTTGGGAAAAAGGCGCGTTCGACGTCGCGCGGATCGATGAGATCGAAGCCGAGGTCAAGCATGATGTCATCGCATTTTTGACGTCTGTCGCTGAGCATGTCGGCGATGAAGCCCGTTTCATGCACCAAGGTATGACCTCTTCTGATGTGCTTGACACCTGCCTTGCGGTGCAGCTTGCGCGCGCATCTGACATTTTGCTCGATGACATCGACAGTCTGCTCGCCGCGATCAAGCGCCGCGCTTATGAGCATAAAATGACCCCGTGCATCGGGCGTAGCCACGGCATTCATGCCGAACCCGTCACCTTTGGTCTCAAAATGGCTGAAGCCTATGCTGAGTTTTCGCGTTGCAAAGACCGTCTCATCGCGGCCCGCAAGGAAGTCGCCACCTGTGCGATCTCGGGCGCTGTGGGTACGTTTGCGAACATTGACCCGCGCGTCGAAGCGCATGTTGCCGCAAAACTGGGATTGGAAATCGAGCCCGTCTCGACCCAAGTCATCCCGCGGGATCGCCATGCGATGTATTTTGCAACACTCGGCGTCATTGCGTCTTCAATCGAGCGCTTGTCAGTCGAAATTCGCCACCTTCAGCGCACCGAAGTTCTTGAAGCCGAGGAGTATTTTTCGCCGGGGCAAAAAGGCTCTTCGGCGATGCCGCACAAGCGCAATCCAATTTTGACCGAAAACCTCACCGGCCTCGCGCGCATGGTCCGTAGCTACGCGATTCCTGCGATGGAAAATGTGGCCTTGTGGCATGAGCGCGACATCAGCCACTCATCTGTTGAGCGCTATATTGGCCCCGATGCGACTATCACACTTGATTTCTCGCTCGCGCGACTGACGGGCGTGATCGACAAGCTCTTGATCTACCCAGCGCGGATGCAAAAAAACCTCGATAAAATGGGCGGATTGGTCCATTCACAGCGCGTTCTGCTGGCGCTTACGCAAGCAGGCGTTAGTCGCGAAGACGCCTACCGTCTTGTCCAGCGCAACGCGATGAAAGTTTGGGACTCCGATGGCGCATTGTCATTGCTTGAACTGCTGAAAGCCGACTCTGATGTCACAGCCGCGCTCTCGCCGTCAGAAATTGAAGAGAAATTCGATCTCGCTTACCATCTCAAGCATGTGGACACGATCTTCTCGCGTGTGTTTGGCGATTAATTAATAGTTTCGCAACGATTGCATAAACTGCAACTGCGCCTGTAGTCCTTGCGTTTGTCTCTATCCGCTCATGCTCCTATTTAAGGTGCATCGAGCGGATGGGCCGCTACGATGAAAACAAGGAAACTACCATGGTTTTTGTAACCCGTGTAGCGAGCGTCCTTGTCGGCCTGATGTCGGTGGGAATTCTCACTGGGATCGTCGTCGGCGCCTAAGCCGCTCCCTCCCTCCTCAAACGAGAGAAGCCTGCCCCTTGGGCGGGCTTTTCTGTTTCTGGGCAAAGCCGACGCCATTGCGCCACCCCATTGCCCTTTGCGAAACGGTGCGTGATCACGCGCTCGGCCTTAGGCCAGTCCAGACACGATGAAAAACCCGTTGCATTCACACAATGAACGGCCACACAGATCGGCTTGAAACGTCGGAGTTTTCGCGCGCTTTAGCAACACTTTTCCCGCACTTTACCCCTTCCTTGTCATCCGTTCTAACAGCTTGGCGAAGACCCGCTTTTGCTCGTCACCCTCACTCAGGCTGGAGTTGACCAGTCGTTCCATATTGCGCGCCTGTGTTCGGTCCAAATCAGCCGCAAACTCAATCGCGAGTTTGGCCGCCGCCATCGCTTCGGGGGGTTGTTCGGCGAGTGTCTGGCAAAAGGCGCGGACGTCCGCCTCAAAGCTATCCGCCGGGTAAATCACATTGATCAAACCGGCGTTCAGTGCCTGTGCCGCGCTCACTTTCTGGCCCGCCATGATCATCCACCGCGCAAGCGCACCGCCGACGGTACGGACGAGTCGGCTCGTGCCGCCCGATCCTGGGATCATCCCCATATTGAGCTCAGGTAAGCTGTAATGCGCCGCGTCACTCGCCAGGCGAAAATCGCAAGAGAGCGACATTTCGAGCCCAGCGCCAACGCACGGCCCTTGATGGGCGACGACAATGGGCTTTTCGAGCGTCTCAAACGCATCCCACAGATCGTGCCACGCGGTCGTGCGGTAACGACGACGGAAGCCTGATGGTCCCTCGCCTTCTGGTGTTTTGCCAAGCGCGGTTACGTCCATCCCGGCGGAGAAATATTGACCCTCGGCACGGATGAGCATCACCCGCAAGTCGGGATCCTCGGCATAGCTTTCGACCGCGAGGGCTAACGCGGCCAGCATGTCGCGTGTGAAGGCGTTGAACTTGTCGGGCCGGTTGAAGGTGAAAATAAGCACTGCGCCGTCGCGCTCCAATTTGGTTTGCACCGCACTCATGCCCTTGTCCTCGGCAATCCCAGACCCGCTTCCGCGATGATCGAACGTTGAACCTCGCTGCTGCCTGCGTAGATCGTGCTCGGAACGGCGCGGCGAAACTGGCGCTCGATACTGCCTGCCGAGGTATAGCCCTGCATCAGCGTATCGGGCGCGGCCATTGCCATCAGGTCAGCCGCGCAACTCACCCATGCTTCGGAACCAAATAGCTTTGCCGTTGGGCCGAAATGCTTTGGCGTTTTGCCAACGCTACCGCTCCACGTCGTGCGGCGACTTAGAACATCGGTCACCTCCATCCGCGTGGCAACGCTGGCCAGTACCGCGCGAGTGGCGGGATCGTGGATGCGCTCGCGTGTCATCGCCCATTCTACCCCGCCCTCAAGCATCATCTTAATGGCGCCCACGAAATGATCGGCGGAGCCTTGCTCCATCGCGAGCGCTTGGCCTAGCACTCTGGCCCCGCCATCAACGTCTCCGAGCCGGTAATCATCAGACAAGCGGACATTATCGTAAAAAGTTGCATTGGTCCGTTCATTGCCGACGGTCTTGATTTCATTGCAGGTAAATCCCGGGCAGTCTTTGATTGGCAGCGCGAACAGCGTGATGCCGTCGTGCTTGCCCTCTCCGGTGCGCACAAGCATCAAGGCATAATCGGCGAAATGGCCTTGCGATGTCCACATTTTCTGACCGGTTATAATCCAATCATCTCCGTCTCGCACGGCCTTGGTTTTTGCGGCAAATATATCTGATCCGCAGGATGGCTCTGAAAAACCGAGCGACGAATAGGCCTCACCCGAGACGAGTCGAGGAAGGATTTCCGCCTTGGCGCGGTCTGATCCAAAGTTCAT
>JBEGTP010000006.1:0-3091 GCA_041179365.1 Pseudomonadota bacterium | reverse complement strand
CGAGGTAGCGCCAAGGCAGGCTAATTTCGGCCTGTACTCGTCCGGCTGATAGGGTCGCCATCTGCCGCTCCGCCAGCGCCAGTGCTGCTGTGGCCGAAAGACTAGCGGGCAATTCAAGCGTCAATTCGCGCCGCGCATCAACGCCGCGCCACACCCGCTGAACGCCAGGCTGATAGTCACGCGCGGGGTCATAGTGACGGATCGAAAGCGCTGTCGGCGCCTCAGCCCCGGCCTTGCGCGTTCTTGTTAGCCTTGGTCCGCCCGCCTCGCCTGCTTCTGCGCCAAGGCTTGCGGCGCTGACTTCGCCTGCGTCAAGCGTAACTTCGCGCAGCACGAGCGCGCCGTCGACTTCAGTGGCATAGAAAGGAACACCTTCGGCCAACACATCAAGGACCGCGCGCGCCGTGTCTCCCGAAGCGGCAAAGCCAGCAAGGAGCGTCGGGCAATCCGCCAAAACCTGTGCGGGTGCAATGGCCCTAATGACCGCGTCAAGCCTAACATCGGCTTCATCGGCGATGACTTCAAAGCTCAGCGATGGGATCCGGTTACCGTAAGCGCCCAATTGCAAGTTTTCAAACATAGCATAGGCCATGCCGCGATAGGCAGGCGCGGCCCCTGCCCCTTCAACCGCGCCAATCAGCGGGTCAATACCCTGATCCTCGGTGCCAAAATGGACGCGAAATCCTGTCTCAACTTTGAAATCGCCTTCGGCCCCTCTTAAAAGTTTGCCATCAGCCCAAATACGACCGATCCGGCCGATCGTTCGCGCGGAAAGGGCGACAGCAAAGCTGGCTGTATAACTGTAGTTCGCCGTTTTTGGTTGCCCTTTTCCAGACGACTGGCTCGCTCGGTGCTCGGTAATGTCAGGCGCCCAGATCACTGTTCCAGCGACGCGCATCCGGCCAAAAAGTTTAGGAATTTGCGCGCCATAGGTTGAAGATTGGACTGCCAAGTCGCCGAGGCGCGGCCCCTCGCGGCCCTTTGGCGCAAACAGGCGCTGGTCAATCTTCTGGCCGATGATCGATCCTATGGCCGCGCCAATCGGCCCCCCAAGGTAATTCCCTGCCGCTGTCAAAATAAGTGTCGCCATTAGCTGTCTTCCTTCGTGAACCAAGCCCCAAGGACGGGCCAAGGCAGCGGCAGCGCGCGCTCAACCGTTCGGCGTTGCGCGGCGTCGGCGTGGATAAGCGATTGGCCTGTCCAGAGCCCAAGATGAAACTGCGCCGGCCCTGCCTGCATTAAGAGAATGTCCGCCGCTTCTGGCGTCGTCCCGCGCCGCTCAAAATGCACATCGAGAAGCGCTGTCCAACGCGCCAATTGCGTGTTGCGAAGAGCATAATCACACGGAACATCGGCTGCCTTTTCAAAGACAAGGGCGATGAGGCCTACACAATCGAGGCCCGTATCGACGGCTCGGCCTTGCAGCCGAAACGGCGTCCCCAAGAGGCTCCTAGCCCGCGCGATCCGTGCTTTAGCTGACATAGCGAGTCAGCACGTCGTTACCGGGCAAATGGGGCTCGCCGCGAAAGTTGATGACGTTGTTAAAGCGGTTTTTACAGGTTTGAAGTTGCCGATCGCAGCCTTGCGTGATCTCGACGCGTGTTCCAGGCGTGACCGGAAAATAGGGCCTGTCTGATAGGCTGAGGGTAGCGCCCATTTGCTGCAAGATTGTCGCGCCAAGGCCGGCATTTTCGCCGTCAACCCAGCGCAGCTTTCCGCGCGAAAAAAGTGAGCCTGTAAGCGGCGCTGCTAACGTGATACTCGCTTCATTTGCTTCCGCTACTGCCACGATCACGGTGCGGCCCGCCATATCGATCTGGCACCGCTTATCCCCAAGCGCAGCCCGACAGTCGGGCGAAATGGCTTCAACGACAGGTGCGTCAAGCGCGCTTGCCGGTCCGTGAAGCGCAACGGTAAAGCTATCGCCCGCACACTCAACCGCGCCAAGCACGCCGCTCATGAGCAGAAGCGGATCCGATTGCGGTTGAGACCAATCGACCCCCAGCAGGGTTAATTGGGCACCATCCCAGCGGCCCGCGGCCAAATCGTCACCGCGAATGGCGTCACTGGTTAGCGCACCCGTCAGATCAACATTGTCAGCGTCAAAGCCGGTGCTCCGTTCAAGCGCAGAGGGTGCCATTCCTGGCGTGGCACGGTAGCGCAGGCCTGCGTCTGCAAGATCGCGATCATGGCTGGTGAAGCCCAGCGTGACACCGTCGCGCCGTACGAGCCGCCAGCAAAAGGCTAGCGTTGTGAGATCCCTATCGAGCCAAGGGGTCATGCCACCCCCTCCCGCACTTCGATGAGCGGCACATGGGGCGCATCGCCTGCGGCAAAAGTGATCGCGTCAATATCAAGCTGATCGACCGCGAAACGAACCGGCACATCGAACGCAAAATGCGCGGTGATGAGCGCGCCCGCGGCAGGCGGCACAGAGAAGCCGATGTCTCCCAGTTCAAGGAGTGACCAGCCGGTCGCCTGAGCGGTACCATCGATCATGATGATCACGCTTGCAGCCTCAGGCCGCGTGATGCGCCGCACCTCAGCATCCGCGCCCGTGCCGTAACGCTTGACGAGCGCAAAACTGGTCCGCACACCGTCTCCTATGCCGATCAGCTGATCGACTGCATCATGATCAAGCGGGTCGCGAAACCGGAAGCCCTTGGCTGCGCCGCGTCGGGCGCGAAAAAAGGCGATTAGCGCTTTTAGATCAGCGTCAGAGCGTATGCCCGTCCCCGCGTCATAGCGCATCCGGCCCTGCGCCCAAGCCGCGTTGCGCTGTTCACTGCCCGATGCCGTTGTAACAATCGCGGTTGAAAAGCTTGGGCTCACCTGTGCGTCCCGCCCAAGACTGAGCGGAAACAAAAGATCATCAAAGGCGTTCACTGGTGCTTCTCCTTCAGAAAAATGAGTGTATCCATCGCGCACAATCTGCGGCAGCGCCCAGATAAAGACCTCGCCAACGCCGCGCCCGCGCGCTGCTTCCGCTGCCGCGTCGATCAGGCCCCATTGGGCGTGATCTTGCGGCACCAACACAAAGCCGCTGAAATAATGCTGCGCGGCAACGGGATAGCCCAACCGCGCGGTCATC
>JBEGTP010000005.1:0-2944 GCA_041179365.1 Pseudomonadota bacterium | reverse complement strand
ATTTGGGCACGGCCTGACAGGCGAGAATATAGCCCGCCGCCAATTCTTCCTTGCTCAGCGTGTAGCTGAACGGTGTGATGGCATCGACTTTGCCCGAAATCAGCCGCGTTTTGCAGGTGCCGCATGTTCCCACCGTGCAATCATGGGGGTAAGCAAGGCCCTCTTTCAACGCGCGCTCCAGCACCGTTTCGCCAGAGACAACGGCGAATTTTTGGCCCGTCGATTTGACTTCAACGTTGCAAGGCTCGGCCTTGCCAAACAGCTTTGAAAAAAGTGACATCTATTTGCCTTCTAAAAGTCGTAAATGTGTTGACATGTTTTGCGCTTAGCGTATTTTGCGTATGAGCGTCACGCAAAAACTATGAGCCACAACGGCATCATGGGAGTGACAAAGGGAGGATAGCGATGCGCACATCAATCATGAAAACTATCGTAGCACTTGCAATGGCGAGTTCGTCGAGCTTGGCGCTGGCACAAACGGCCCAAGAAGCCGACGCTGGCGGCTTGGAAGAGATCATCGTGACCGCGACAAAGCGGAACGAAAATCTTCAAGACGTTCCGGTGGCGGTGTCGGCGATTTCGTCCGCAGCGCTCAAAGGTCAGGGTGTTTTTGAAACATCCGATCTCAACCATGCGGCCCCTAACCTTCAAGTCTCCTCACCCTATGGTCAGCAGCAGCCAAACTTCTCCTTGCGCGGCGTTGGTGTGGGCACCGAGTTTAACGCAAACGCAGCGTCGCCGGTCGGCGTTTATGTCGACGAAGTGTATCAGGCGTTCCGCGCAAGCCACGGCCAACAGCTTTATGATCTTGAGCAGATCGAGGTTGTGCGCGGCCCTCAGGGCACCCTATTTGGGCGCAACACGACGGGCGGCGCGATCAACTTCATTACACGCAAGCCAGAGCTCAAGGGATCAAATGGATATTTGACGCTGGGTTATGGGCGCTTCAACCGCATCAATGTTGAGGGTGCGATTGAGTTCACCCCAGTGGAAGGCAAAGTCGGCGTTCGGATCGCGGGAACCTATGTCCATAGCGATCCTTATATCCACAACCGGTTGCCCGCAGGGCTTAACAAGGCCGCCGCGACGTTCCCAACGGCAGCTGCATTCGGCAACCAGTCAACGGGCATTCAGCCTGGCATCACCAAAAGCTACGGCATTCGCGGCACGATCATTGCCAAGCCAAGCGACACGATTGAGCTGACGCTAAAAGGCTACGCCGCAAAAGCAACTGGCGGGCAGGAAGTGCCGATTGCAACGGGGCAGTCCAAAACTAATGACACCATCAATTATTTGAGCCCCAATTTTCTGCTTGGCGGCCTCTTCAGCGCGCTATCTGTTCCGGGGCTCTTGCCCACAAGCTATAGCGCATCTGCAAACGGCTTAAGCGACCGCGAAGTCCAGGTTGATTCGGTTGGCGAAGCGATTTCACGCGCCGAAGGTGTTGTGTTCAACGCCAAGATTGAACTCGCGAATGATCTCAAGCTGGTCTCGATCACCGGCTATGATTCGGGCCTCTATTCGCAATCACCCAATACCGATTGCGACGCGACGCCGCTCCGCCTTTGCTCCATCGGCTACCGGTCGAGCTTCCACGCATTCAATCAAGACATCCGGCTCGATTATAGTGGTGATCGGTTTAAGATGATTGGCGGCGTTTATTTCGGAAAAGACAGCATTACAGCGGACAACCGGCCTGACTTTTTCAACATTCTAAGCGACGTCCGCAATGCAGTTGGCCTGCCAACCAGTTATTTCAACCCAGCGGGCAACTTCAACGGTACGCTGTTGTCTGCAACATCGCTGCCGACCGGCATTCGCGCGACACAGCATTTCAAGCAGGAGCGCACCTCCTACGCGATCTATGGCGAAGGCAGCTATAAGATCACCGACACCGTCACGGCGACAGCGGGTCTGCGCTATACCAAAGACAAGAATGCGTTCAAAGACGGGCTCACGACTTTCTACGATGATGCGGGTGTTGCCCGCCTCCTAACCGTCTCAGATTTTGCTGGCGGCGCTTATTTCCTTCAGCCCGTTCGCGATGAAACGGGTACTGTTGTGCTTCCTCAATTTGGTGCCGGCGGCCTTGGCATTCCAACACCGGGCGGCTTGTCGCGCAGCGGCAAAACCGGCCGTGTTTCGGGCCGTTTCATTCTTGACTGGAAACCAACCGAAGACAGCAAAATCTACGCAAGCTACAGCCGTGGGTATCGCGCCGGCACGTTTAACGGCCTCGCTTATGGCAGCGCCAGCCAAGTTTATTTTGTGCCGCCAGAGACTGTGAACGCCTATGAAATTGGTTTCAAATCCCGTTTCGCTGACAACCGCGTTCAACTAAACGGCTCGTTCTTCTATTATGACTATAAGGGCCAGCAGGGTCAGGTTGTTGACTCGTCAGCAACAGCGAACTTGATTGCGCTCGATGGATCATTGAAGGGCCTTGAGCTCGAATTGCAGTTCGCGGCGACCAATAGGCTCAAGCTTAACGCGTCGCTCGGTATCCTCGATAGCAAATATAAGCATGGCACCTGCCCTGCTGCGAACATTACGTCAGCGCCGCCGCAAATCGGAAACTGTGTCGCTTCGGGTACAGGGAATGTCGATGTTGGCGGGAACCCTTTCCCTTATGCGGCAAAATCATCGATCAATCTTGGCTTTGACTGGGATGCGGTCAAATCGGGTTCGGGCAAACTGACTTTCCACGGCGACGCGGCTTACACGGGTCAGTTCTACTTCGACTCGTTTAAGGATTACACAGGAACGGCTGGTTTGCGGCGCTTGGCGACCGGCAAATTCGCAGACGGCGAAGGTAAATATTGGGTACTCAACAGCCGGTTAACCTATAGCACGGACCATTTTTCAATCGCCGCCTATGTCAAGAACTTGACAGACAAAACCTATTATCCCTTCGGCATCGCCATCGAAGCGCTGTTTGGTAATG
>JBEGTP010000004.1:0-6078 GCA_041179365.1 Pseudomonadota bacterium | reverse complement strand
AGGACATGCGCCGCGCGGGTTGGGCTGATTGTGCCGCTCGCATTGGCCGACGGAGCGGCAAGCGGGCGCATGCTCGAAAAGAGCAGATCACGCATGGCAGGGTGGTTCGGCATGCGCAGCGCTATCGTTGCGAGACCAGCCGTAGCAAGACGCGCAATGCCGTTGCCCAGCCGTGCCGGTAAGACGAGCGTGAGGGGACCGGGCCAGTGCGCTGCAGCCAGCGCGCGCGCCGCATCACAAAAATGGGCCAGCGTTTCAGCATGTGCCAAATCCCGGATGTGAACAATCAGGGGGTTGAACGCTGGGCGGCCTTTTGCTGCATAGATGCGCGCCACAGCGTCTGGATTCGTCGCATCGGCTGCGAGACCGTAAACGGTTTCAGTTGGAACAGCGACACAGTGCCCCGCAAGAATCAGCGCAGCCGCTTTAGCAGTGGCCCCATCGCTAAGTGGGCAGACTATGGTCTCAAAGGCAGGGTTTGTCGCCATAGCAACCGGCGCTATAGCGGTGCACAGATTCTCGCAAGCCTTCAGAAAGCGTATCATGACCTATCTTGCCCCGATCACCGAGCAGCGGTTTGTGCTCGATCATGTTGCCCGCATTGCTGAACTGGCTGCGTCTCCCCTCTACGCCGAAGCAACGCCCGATGTAGTGGACGCCATTCTGGAGGGCGCAGGCCAGTTTGCGGCAGGGGAATGGGCTCCTCTCAACCGCGTAGGCGATACAAATAACCCGCAACGGGATGACGGAAACGTGACCATGCCGCCGGGCTTTACAAAGGCTTATAAGGCCTATGTCGAGGGTGGTTGGGGGTCAATCGACTGCCCTACTGTCTTTGGCGGCCAAGGCCTTCCATTCACGCTTGGTTTTGTCGTTCTCGAAGATCTTGGTTCAGCCAATATGGGGTTTAACTTATGCCCTATCCTGACATCAGGCGCGATTGAAGCTTTGGCTTCCCACGGCGACCCTGATCAGCAAGCGCAATACCTTCCCAATCTGATCACAGGCGCGTGGACAGGCACGATGAATCTCACCGAACCGCAAGCGGGGTCCGACGTTGGCGCGTTACGATCAACGGCTACGCCTGCATCGGACGGAAGCTTTCGTATCAAAGGCACTAAGATTTTTATCACCTTTGGCGAGCATGATCTGGCAGAAAACATTATCCACCTCGTCCTCGCCCGAACGCCAGACGCGCCAGCGGGAACAAAAGGCATTTCGCTCTTCCTTGTGCCCAAGATCAGGCCTGATGGTAGCCGAAATGACCTGCGCTGTGCCTCGATTGAGCACAAACTCGGCATTCATGCCTCGCCAACATGCGTAATGTCTTACGGTGACAATGATGACTGTCACGGCTGGCTCATCGGGCCCGAAATGGGCGGTATGCGCGCTATGTTTACGATGATGAATAACGCGCGGCTAAACGTTGGACTCCAAGGTGTTCAGATTGCCGAACGAGCAACGCAGCAGGCGCTTAGGTTTGCGACTGAGAGACTTCAATCCGCCCGTGCTTCAGGTGGTGGCAGCCCAGTTGCGATCATTGAGCACCCCGACGTACGGCGTATGCTCCTTCGAATGCGTGCCCTCACACAGGCGAGCCGCGCGCTCCTTTACTACGCGGCGAGTCACGTTGACCGCGCGCGCCTTGGCCATGACGCCGCCAAGGAGCGGCTCGATTTACTAACCCCGCTCGCTAAGGCCTACGGCACAGATATTGGCTGCGAGGTAAGCAGCTTGGGGATTCAGGTACACGGCGGGATGGGATTTATCGAGGAAACTGGGGCGGCGCAGCATTACCGCGACGCGCGCATCGCACCCATTTATGAAGGCACAAATGGCATCCAAGCGGCGGATCTTGTCGGACGCAAACTGACGGGCGATGGCGGCGCCGGAATAGCGCGCTTAGTGACTGAAGTGCGCGCCGAAGCAGAAGATGACGGCCTGATTGCCTTGGTTGACTTAGTAGAGCAGCTGACAGCGCATCTCTTGGAAGCGTCGATCGATGATCGACTGGCGGGAAGCTATCCCTTCCTCAACATGGTTTCCGTCATGACGTGTGGCTGGCTGATGGAGCGGCAAGGCCGGGTCGCGACAGCGCAGCTCTTGAAGGGTGACGGTGATCCCGCGTTCCTCAAAGCCAAACAAACAACTGCGCGCTTTTATTTGACCCACCTCGTCAGTGAAGCCCTTGGTTTGGCCGCGCAGGTGACGGCTGGATCCGACTTGCTTTACCAGCTTAACGCGGAAGAAATGGCAGCTTAGAACCAAGCTTAGCCAAAAGTCCGTGCGATCCAATCGCTGCAATGGCCTACCGCTTCAGGCAATAGATCTGGCCGCTCGATATAGTAATGATCAGCACCCCTGACGTCGTGATATTCCTTGTTCGCGTGTGGCACCGCTTCAAACAAGCGGCGCGCATGGCTCGGCGTGCAGGCAAGGTCTGCCGTATTGTTGATAACTAGTACGGGACATGAAATCCGCGCCGCATTGCCAAGGCCAGTCGCGTTAGTTTCATCATAGCTCCACTGCGAAAGCCATGACCTTAAGGTTGTAAAACGCGCGAGACCAACAGGCCCATCATTCGCAGTCTGGGGATTACCGAGGTAACACTCATTCGGTCGCCGATCAGAGGGGTCTTGGCTGGGGTCTGTCCAGCGCACATCGGCCATTGTGCCGTGCACTACAAAAGCGCGCTCTTCATGAGGGCCTATCCGCACGAGTTCATTTTTCACCCACGCCGTGATGCGCCTATTTCGCGCGATTTGGCCCAAGCGAAAGCGGGCGACGAATTCTTCTGTATATGGTGCCTGATGGGGGTTTGCGGGATCGTAAATGTTTAGATCGCGGTCACGCTCAAAGGGCCGCGTTTCATCGGTGATCGAGGGGTCCATCCATTCGGTAAGTGTCATCGCGCGGCTGATGTGTGCGGCGAGCAGCATAACTCCCGCTACGGGGGAAAGCGCCATCGCCGTCAAATCATACGCGTCTCCTGCTGGCGTGTGCGTGATCGTGGGATGCTCGGCTTGGTCTTGATAGAAGAGCGCCATTGATCCGCCGCCCGACCAACCGCCGAGAATAATCTCTTCATAACCAAACCGCGCTTTAGCATCCTTGAGCGCAGCGCCGAGGTCAGCGATGCACTTTTCCATAATGAGCGCGCTATCATTGCCTCGGTAGCGCGGATTGACGTAGAGCACATGATGCCCTCCCTTTGCCAAAGCCGTTACCAGCGGCAAGAAGGCCCCTCCGCCAATCGGATGTGAGAACACAATCGCGCGCGTCGATTTTGACCCTTTGGGCGCAATCCGCATGCACTCAACCACGACCATGCCACTTGCGCCGCCATAAACATCTTTGAACGCGCTTTCCTCGCGGTGAACGACGACATAGGGTTCGCGTATCATTTCCATGCTGGCAGGCTCCTATTGGTTATGCCACATTGGTCGGGCAAGGTTGCGTGAAAGGCAAGGCTCATGATCAAACCAAACGGCATCCACCACATCGCGATCATGACCGGCCGCATGAAAGATCAGATCTCTTTTTTCGCCGATGTTCTCGGGTGTCGTCTGCAAGCAATTTTTGATATGCACGGCGTGCCGGGCGGCTTTCATGCCTTTCTCCATCTGGATGATCACTGCGCCTTTTCGCTCGTTCAGCTCCCCGGAACTGGGGATATTCCTATCGAAATCGGCAAGACACACGCAGGCTCTGGATCAGGCAACGCAGCGCCGGGAACGATGCAGCACCTTGCCTTTAAAGTAGACAGTCACAAAGATCTGCTCGCCCTGCGCGACCGCATCCGTTCGCGCGGCGTGAACGTATTTGGTCCAATTGATCACGGCATGTGTCAATCGATCTACTTTGCAGGGCCTGAACACTTGGCACTTGAAGTGGCTTGGTCCGCCGGTGCGATCGAACCTGCAAAATGGATCGACCCGCTTGTGCTCGAAAAGATCGGCGTAAGCCCGTCAGAAGCAGCGCGCTTCGCCGCACCAGAGCCCTATGCTGGTGCGGGTGGCACTGTGCCGCAACCACCCTATGATCCTGAAAAGCCGCATCAATCTATGCCCGAACCGCTTTATATGGCGATATTGGCTGCCTCTGACGAAATGGTCTCAAAAATGGGCTCATACGCCACACCGCCTGTGGCAAGCGGTTAGACCTGAAACAGTGGGTCTTCCAAATCTCGCTTTTTCAAGCCTGAGCAGCCCTCATAGAAACGTCCGTTCGCCGCTGATGACGTACGGCACCCAAAACCAAAATCAGCAGCATTGGGTATGACCAAATTATGCTGGCAATGGCATAAGCAAAGGCCTTTTTGCTTGTCGTGAGTCCAAAAGCCGGGTGCATGCAGACGCTGACCAGTTGGAACGAGGCCAGCCACATTGGCCAATATCGATCCGAGATGAGAGCCAGCGCGACCAAAGCGGCGAACAAAAGGAAATCAACCGTAAACAAGCCCCATTCAACTTCGGCAAACATATGCGGACCGCGAACAATGAGCGTGCTTGCAAGCGCCGCCAATATGAAGAGGACAGCCGCAACGCGCTCTGGTGCTCCGCCACGATGCCAAGCGATGACGCTTGAGATCGCAAGCGTAGAGAAAAATATCAATTGTTCCATTGGCTTGTGACCGACAATCCACCGAAGCAGATTGTCGGTCAAGCGCTACTTCGTTAGACCGCGTGCAAACGAACGATTTCTGTTTCAATTTCTTGCGCAAGCGTGTTGGGAGGGCAGCCCATGCCGCCGCCAAAATTCATCTCCCGCAGTCCAATTTCAGATTTCGCCGTATTGAGTTCGATATGGCTGAGCGCCAGCTCTCCGCGGGCCTGCCCCACAAATTGAGTGGCGGTGGTGACACGAGAAAAGGCACCGTGCGCTGTTACGGCCGAAAGATTAGCTGCAAGTCGCGAAGACGACATTGCAGCCGTGAGCAGCGCAACTTTTTGAAGGGCCTCATCGAGGGCGCGCTCGGCTTCGATGAGATGTTTGGTGACATTGACGACCGCAGCAATACGTTCTTTCCGCATAACGACTCCTGTATCCGCTAGGCTCTGCTAGCGACAAATGGTTGCTTTCAATTCCAAGGCGGGCGATGCGAAGACAGTCGAGCCAGAGTGTCGATACTCGTGACCCCCGCCACGAGTATCATGGCAGCTATGAGCGAACCCAAGGCAATCCAAATTAGCCTTTGGCGCGACGATAAGCTGTTCCGTTCCCGCACGCCTCGAAACAAATGAAACGAGTTGTTTTCGAAGCGGCCTCCAACTTTCGGCAGAGGCAAACCAGGAGCAACACTCGCTGCGAACCTGAGACTGGCCTCGTGTTCGCCTAGAGTGTGTGGGGGTGCAATGTCGGCACTGACTACCCGCGAAAATTTACCCCCCAAATTTAGGGGGTCTGATGATAAGCAAAATGCCTGAAACGCGCGTGCAGCATCTCTGCGCGTCGCGGCACCCATAATTTCCTTGGCCTCACTAATATAACCGTCAACGGTGTTTGGAGAGAGGCGAAGCGCCAATGCAATTTCTTTGGTGCTATGATTCGCGCCCACCAAACGCAGGCAATCGCGATGGCGCGCGGTTAATCGCTCGATTGGTGCCTTTACCATACACAGCCCCCCGTTAACCATGTTTTTCGCGGGCAAATAGCTGCTTTGCAAGCTTATTTGTTAGCTTCAAGAATTAAGAAGCGATGCGCATCGCCAAGTTGTGGGCCACGTTGGCGGGTTTAATGCGCGCTACTTTTACGCGCACCAATGGATATCAATCGCCTGTTCTGCGTCCGCCAAGACCCGCCCAATTGGAAGTGGAGAGAGCGGTCCGTCTTTGATCGCTTGCTCTAACATCGCCCGTTTGCTGTCGCCGGTTAGCACGAGCGTGAGCGTGCGGGCGGAGAGAATAGCTTGCCGCGTAAGCGTTACCCGCGCGACTGGCGCTTCTGGTGGCAGCGGGTCTGGCATCACACCGACCGCGCGACGCGCTTTTGGCGCATTGAGGGCGTTATCGAGATCGGGCCCCTTAAATATTGACGCCGTGTGTCCGTCTCCGCCCGCGCCGAGCCACACCAAATCAG
>JBEGTP010000003.1:0-2887 GCA_041179365.1 Pseudomonadota bacterium | reverse complement strand
CGCCGCCCGATCACCGCGCGCTCGAGGTTTCGATCAATCCCTTGCCTCCAGATTTCAGCCATCTGCAGACACCCAAGCGCCCACCAGAGTGTGCGGTAGATGAGCCAGAAGCGGAACCGATCATATTCGACCTTCGTGCCACTTTCAGCCTCGTAAGCGGTAAAATATGTCTCCAAATCCGCGCAGCCGAAAGCCGGCAATTCGATATGCCCAAAGCGCCAGACTGTCATACAGCCATAGGCCAAATCTTCATGCGCATCCCCCAAATGCGCCAGCTCCCAATCGAGCACCGCCGCGAGACCATCGGCATCGACCATGAGATTGCCCATCCGGCAATCACCGTGAACAAGCACCGGCTCGGTAGGATCAGGGAGATTATCTGCGCACCATCTGAGCGCGAGCGCGATGATAGGCCGGTCGCCGCCATAGGCCTGAAACCGCGCGCCAAGTTCAGCCAACGCGCTTCGTGTTTCCATTAAAGGAAGTTCCAGGCCGTCCGTTGGTACGCTGTGGATTGCTGCGAGTGCGCGGCCGATATCAGTGATCAAGCACGACGGCGGATCCGCGAGGATCATCGCTGGATTTACTTCAGCCTCGACCCGGCGCATGACGTAACCGGTGCCGATGCCATCCGCCGCCGTCAGCTCTGCAACAATCTCTGGCGCTAACACGCCGCCCTTGCGGGCTGCGCGCACCACAGCCGCTTCCACGTCGTGGCCAAATGGCCTGCCTGCCATCATTTCAGCCGAAGGCGCGCGCCTTAAAACAAAACCAAGCCCCGCAAAATCGAACGATGAGCTTTCCATATTTGCGCCGCCCGACAGACGGGTGAGCTTTTCAACCGTGCCCGCCGTTCCCGTTGCCCGCGCCATTATGTCTGAGAGGATAGGGGTGATGTCCATTAACACCGAGGTGATACCGGGCTTACCGGCTTTGCCAATAGTGAAATGTTTGGCTTTGAATTTTTCGGATAAATGTCGCGGCCTCAGGGCCGGTCCAAAGCCCTTGATAGTCGGTTCGCCCCGCCCACCAACCTTGGCCCGGCAAGCCATCACCTTCGCGGACGATGAGGACGGCGAGCTCAGGCTGCCCCTGCGCCTCTGCGCGCAGATCAACCGCAGCGAGCGTCTTGCACACCGCACGCATCTTGGGCCGGGTAAAGCGAAATCCCAGCGATAGAAGAAGCTCCGAATAGCTCATCCAGCGCCCCTCTCGCGCGGCTGACTGCACAATGAGCTCGATGCGATCAACATCATGGAGTGCACTGATGTCGGCATCGCCAGGGGCATATTCGTCGATCATTTGATTGTTCTACGCCAAATTGTAAGCAACGAAAATGTGTTTGATCTTTGAGACGCGGACGGCGCATCGGAGCGGTGTGGGACGCGTCCACAGGCCACGGGCGGGAATTGGCACGTTCCATCGTCATAGCGAACGATTGAGGCTTTGGGCGACCATTCGCTGAGAGCAGCTTCCCTTTGCTGCCCTTTCGGTTCGGAACCGCATTCAAGACGGGCTGCGAAGTGAAGGCAAGTCTTTCCCGCTGGTCTACCCAAGGCCCCGATTCGATTAGCAAAATTTTGGATGATCATGTAAACCACGGCGTCGCTAGGAGTAAATTCCGCTTCCCGGCGCGCGTCAGAAGGGGATTTGGCGAATTCGTAAGGGGAGGCTTGCAATGGAACCGAAGGCCGAACTTTCGCTGCTCAGCAGCGGCCAGCGGGCCTGTTTGCATTTGGTGCAGCAGCACCGGTCTTCTAAGGAAATTGCCCGGCTTTTGGGCATCTCGCCGCACACCGTTGATCAAAGGCTGCGCGTCGCCGTGCGGATTTTGGGCGTCTCGACTCGCTTTGAGGCGGCACGATTGCTGATGGAAGGCGCGCCTTCAGAAGGGGCCGACCTATATCAGCCTTTGATATATCAAACTCCGGGTCTTGCCGCCGAGACCAATGGTGATTCATATTCCGAGGCATTAACCCTTGCCAGGTCAAGCGCAGACCAGATCGTTGCGAGCGGAACACTGCAGGCGCTCGACGCGACGAATTTTGCGACTTCTGGCTTGGGAACGGCGGGGCATTTTTGGCCCGTCCGTGCAAAGTCAGGAGAGCGGAATGACTTAAATCTTGGCATGCGGGCCCTTTGGATGGCGACCATCGCTGTCGTATCCATGTTCGCCTTCGGCATTCTGGTGGTTGGGCTAGAGGGGCTTTCGCGCGTTCTGTAGGGCCGATCAATCCGAGCCCATGTCGTTGACTGTCCGTATTCCTAAAAGGCGAATGTAGAGTGAGCCCTTCTCTTTCTGGCGGGGTAAGTGTGCATCTAGCGTAGCACTGAACTCGTTTTCCAGTGCGTCCTACTTTTCGGGGGAAAAGGTTTTGGCCAGCTATAGTGACAAGCTTTCAAAACGTTCAAAGATTGCCGCATCGTCCAAATGCGTTTGGAAATGGGGCTCGGCAACGGCGAAGATGTGTCATCCGCGCGTGCCGCGTTGCGCAGTGCCTTCGGTAGAGGTGCCGCGAGGAGTACACGCTCGAAACCACACCAGCCTGAGCCTTGCTTATTCTGGCCTGCGGAGCCCTAGGGTGAAGGCCGTCCCGCATGCCAAGTAGATATCAGCATCAAACCGCGTTGTTAGCGCTCAATGCCAGCGTTGCTGATCTTGTGAAGCGCGTTGGAGGCGTGGAACAAGGATTGTTGCGTAAAAGCGCGACAACGCACTTTGGCAACGTCAAGGACTGGGAAGCCTGCTTGTTAGAATCTCCCGTGGTTCCGAATGAGTTTGATCAAGCGGCCCATGCGCCGCGCGAGAATTGGCAAACTATATTGAAGGGTCTTGAATCCGCTCTCTCCGCCTTGGCCGAGATTCGTGCGGCGCTAGACTGGACCG
>JBEGTP010000002.1:0-3979 GCA_041179365.1 Pseudomonadota bacterium | reverse complement strand
CCTCCGCTTCGGCATCGTCGAGGCAATAGAGCCACAGGCCAAGGCTGGGGAAGCATATCTCTGCGTCTATCCCTTCGAGCGCCATATCTTCCAGCCGCCCTGGGATTTCGCGAATGCCGCTGCGTTGAACATCACCCAGTGTTTTTTCCCGGTGCTGGCCGACGCGAAGGCGATAAATCACCTTGTCCACAGTGCCGGTAATCATCCAATTTTCTTCAAAGCGGGTATGGATAGCATGCTTTTTCAGGCTGGCAGGCAGGCCATCTTGAAAAATCGTTGCGGGCTCCATCACATGGCTATCAGCGCTAAACACATAGGGCTTCATATTCGACGTCCTCGACTCGGGATTGATCAATTACATATATCTAATTGAGGCAATTTTTGCAAAATATGGCTCGACTTTTTTCAAAAATCCTCCAAAGAGATATTTGTTATGGTAAAATTGGCTCGAAACAATGAGACGTTGGTTACGCGGACCGCGCGTGAACTCGGCGCGCTTAGTCTCACGGTTGAGCGCGGGGCTCATCTCGGGGCGGAAGATGATCTGCTCGCTCGTTTTGGAGTCAGTCGGCCGACTTTACGTCAAGCCGCCAAATTGGCAGAAAATGACCGATTGATCAGTGTTCGGCGCGGCATAAGGGGCGGTTTTTATGCTGAGCGACCCGACGCCTCAGACGCGATACGGATGCTCGCGCGCTTTCTGCGGCTTCAAGGGGCGACGATGGCTCAAGTTTTATCGGTCAATCGGCTGGTAGCAGAAGAAGCGGCCATTCTTGCGGCGCGGTGTCAGGATCTAGATTTGCGGCGTGCGCTCGCCGCGTTTGAGGCGACCATCGACGGTAACGACACCCCCGCTGCCATGATCCGTGGAGAAACTGAATTGGCACGCATTCTTGCCAAGATGAGTGGAAATCCCGCGATCGGCGTCGTGATGGAAATCGGATATACTTTCGGTATGGAAGAGCGCAGCAAGCGCTTTTACACAGGCGCAGATGATCGCGCGCGCGCGCAGAAGCTGCAACATGATTTGTGCCGCTCGATCCTTTCGCGAGATGCCGATGTTGCAAGAATTATGATGCAACGTCGCTCTGCGATGATTTTAGAGTGGCTGAACATCGAGATATGACAATCAAAGTAAGCCTAGTTATATAAGTCTTTTACAGAGGAACGAGCATGTCTTGGGCAAATCAAGATAAAACCGCCATCGTCGGCATTGGAGCCACCGACTATTATGTTCGGGGTAAAAGTTGGCCGCGGACGATCAACGACATGGCGGGAGAGGCTATATTGAAGGCCTGCGCCGATGCTGGAATTTCGGTCAAACAGATTGACGGCTTTTCCTATTATTCGGGCGCGGGCGCAGGCTATCTAGACAAGTTTGATAGCGGAAGCCTGATGGAAACATTGGGCATGCCTTATATCAGCTACTCCGCAACACTTACCTCGGGCGGCGGCGGCTGCCCCGGCGCTATTGGGCTTGCGACAGCGGGCCTGATGAATGAGGATTGCAAATACGCTGTAACACTGATGGCGCTCCAGCAACTCCCTGACTCGCGGTTAGGAACGATCTTCGGGGCGGTGGCACCGAACGCTGAAAATAGCTTTCTCCAGCCTTCAGGTCTCGTCGGTCCGGGGCACTTGATGTCGGTGCTCGCGCGGCGACACATGCATTTGTATGGGACGACGCAAGAGGCGTTCCGCGAAATTGTGATGGCTACGCGCGCCAATACCCACAATCGGCCCAAGGCGATCCGCAAAAACCCGCTGACGGCCGAGGAATATGATGCAAGCCCGATGCTGGCAGATCCGCTGCGCCGTCTCGATTTTTGTCTCGAAACTGACGGCGCCGTCGCGGTAATTACGACAAAAATGGACCGTGCCAAGGATTGTCGTCACAAGCCAGCGGTTGTTCACGCCTGTGCTCATGGTGGCGCGCGCGATTGGGGGCGGGCATTCGCGTGGATGGGAATGCAAGACCCGCATTTTGCATCCTCTGGTCATCAATTCACTGCGGAGCGCATTTGGGCGCAGTCCGGCCTCTCTGCCAAGGAAATGGACGTCGCACTCATCTACGATCATTTCAGCCCGATGGTGCTTATGCAGCTTGAAGACTATGGGTTCTGCGAAAAAGGGGAGGGGAATGATTATGTTCTCTCGGGAAAAATCCGCTTTGACCAGACGACCGGCAAGGGCGTAAATGGTGGTGTTCCTGTCAACACCCATGGCGGGAATTTGAACGAGGCGTACATCATTGGCATGACCCACATTGTCGAAGGGGTCGAGCAAGTGCGCGGCACCGCGATCAATCAAGTGAAGGATGCCGAATTCGCGCTCGTTTCCGGCGGGCCCGCGTCGCTACCCGTTTCCAGCCTCATCTTGCGGAGGGATTAAACCATGACCACCCCTATCCAAAAATATGGTCCCGCCCGCGCGCTTCCCGGGGAAACGATCCAGATCACCACAAACCCCAATACCGAACCTTTTTGGCAGGCAGCGAAGGCGCATCGGCTGACCGCTTGCCAGTGCGGCGATTGCGGTGCATTCCGCATGCCACCCACGGCCTATTGCCCAGAATGTTCAAGCAACAAGGCAAACTTTCCTGAACTCCCCGGGACGGGCACTGTGTTCAGTTTTGCCATTTGCAACCGTAATCCGGCGAATGGTGAGCCCTATGTCTATGTGCCCATCGTCGTTACGCTCGATGGTGCGCCAGGTGTTCATCTCAACGCCAACGTCTCTGGCTGCGATGCCGAAGACGTTCATATCGGCATGAAGGTCACTGTCGATTGGACGAACATTGCCAATGGCTGGGTGTTGCCGAACTTCAAAAAGGTCTGACGGCCAATGCTGGGCGAACTGCGTGTTGTTGAAATTGGCGAAACCATGGCCGTACACGTGGCCGGACTGATGCTGTGCGAACTTGGCGCAGATGTGCTCAAGATTGAACCAGAAGGCGGTGATCCATCGCGCGGAACAGCGCCCTTCGCCAATTGGAACCGGGGTAAGCGAAGCTTAGTTCTTGATTTGACCACCGCAGACGGACTGGCCGCCCTTAGAGCGCGATTGGTTGATGCTGACGCGCTTTTGCATCAGTTCACACCTGACATGGCTTTGGCGCTCGGGCTCGATGATGCCACCCTCGCCAAAGCCTTTCCAAAGCTCGTTGTATGCGGCATTACAGGATCACCACGAAATCACCCCGATGTTGAAAGATCCGACGACGAACTTCTTGTCAGCGCGCGCCTTGGGGTCATGTATGAGAACGACGGTCACCGCGCGGGACCAATCGTTTATCGCTACCGTATGGGAAGCTGGGCGGCGGCGCATTTGGCGGCGGCGGGAATTCTCACGCGTCTCGTTATGCGGTTGCAATCAGGCCAGGGCGGTGCAGCGCATACATCGATATATCAGGGTTTTCTCTCGAAACTGCCGCTCGTCTGGGGGCGCAACAGCGAAGGGCCGATGCCCAATCCGCAGGTCTTTCCGCTTGGTGCCCGCTCTAGCAAGATGCAGTTGTTTCAGTGTAAAGGGAACGACTGGCTCCAGATTATGGACCCGACGCAGCAGTTTGATTATGCGATGCTTCCGACGATGGCTTCAGTATTGGCTGAAGGCGTCGATATTGACACACCTGAAGGCAAAATTGCTGCGTTTAGGCGACGCCCGCTTGAGGATTGGCTTGCAGACTTGCGATCCTTCGATATTGCCGTTGAACCTGCCTTGCCGATGGGCGAAGTCCTGCGACATGAAGATGTGATCGCCAATGGCTATGTGATTGCCGTTGACGATCCCGTGCTGGGCAAAACCATTCAGCCAAACACGCCGTTCCATACCGATGCGCCGATGAAATTTGGCCAGCCTGCGCCGCGATTGGGTGAGGGTGGAGGGGTGCGATGGGAAACGCGTCCTCATCATGCCAGCGAAGGCAGGGACCTAGAATCTGAAACTAGAGACTCCTTGTGGGGGCCGGGCGCTGGCC
>JBEGTP010000001.1:0-6055 GCA_041179365.1 Pseudomonadota bacterium | reverse complement strand
GGCGGGCCATCGTGGAGGATGAACTTCTCGCGGCCCTTCCGCCGGTTGCGCAGCGCGCGGTACTGATCCGCCGCCTGCCAGCGCGCAAGGATGCCCGGCTCCTTTGCGGGCAGGCCAGCTTTCATGGGAAAATCGGTCTTCGGCAAGAAGACGGTGTCGCGGTAGTCCACGGGTGTTTTTGCAGGTTCATCAGTCATCGTAGGCGCGGCTTTAGGCGAGGGCCGGGGTGCGCGCAAGAAGCGGGGATGCTGGCGCAATCCCCTCACAATGTGATTTCCCTTCTTGACGATCACATTGAAATGTGAAAATGTTCGAACCATGAGCATAAATCTGATCGAAAAAGTCCGTAACCTCGTCACCAAAGGCGGCCTATCGCGTTCGGGATTGGCCCGCGCTGCGGGGCTCCATGCCAACACGCTACGCGATCTTGAGGAGGCCGATTGGAACCCGACGGCTGAAACGCTCGGCAAGCTGGAGCGCTATCTTTTTACCAATGACGATTCGCCAGCGCTTGTGCCGATTGAAGAGATCATCGAGGAGGCGCGCAACGGCCGGATGTACATTCTGGTTGATGATGAAGACCGCGAGAATGAGGGGGATCTCATCATCCCCGCGCAAATGGCAACGCCCGACGCGATCAATTTCATGGCCACGCATGGGCGCGGGCTGATTTGCCTTGCGATGACAAAAGCGCGGTGTGACCAGCTCGGCTTAGCACCGATGACGCGTGACAACCGCGAAAGTATGGAAACGGCCTTCACGGTTTCGATTGAGGCTAAAGAAGGCGTCACGACCGGCATCAGCGCGGCAGACCGAGCGCGGACCGTTTCGGTGGCGGTTGATGCCTCGAAAGGGCCGCAGGATATTGTTTCGCCGGGCCATGTCTTCCCACTCACTGCGCGCGATGGCGGCACTTTGGTGCGCGCGGGCCACACCGAGGCGGCGGTTGACATCAGCCGTCTAGCGGGCCTCAATCCCTCGGGCGTCATCTGTGAGATTATGAAGGATGACGGCACGATGGCGCGGATGGACGACCTTGTGTCGTTCGCGCGGATGCATAACCTCAAAATGGGCACAATCCGCGATTTAATCGAATATCGCCGCAAGCATGACCATCTGGTCGAGTGCGTTTCGGAAGCGCCCTTCACGTCGGATTACGGTGGGGAATGGATTGCCAAAACCTACCGTAACAAAATTGATGGATCATCCCATATTGCCCTGCAAAAGGGGCGGATTGTAGAAGGCGCTCCGACGCTCGTTCGGATGCATGGTATTTCCATTTTCTCAGACATTTTGGGCCAGCCCGGGCCGCGCAAGCGGATTTTGCAGCGGGCGATGACTGAAATCGGTAGCGCTGGCGCGGGAGTTATCGTCTTGCTCATGCCCAGCACAGAGGCGCGCCTTCAAATGCTCACAGGGCAACCCAATGCTATGGATTTGCGCACCTACGGCATCGGCGCGCAGATTTTGGCTGACCTTGGCATTCATGACATGATCCTGCTCACCAACGCGCACCGTAATGTCGTGGGGCTTGATGGGTACGGCATTAACATCGTCGGCGAACGCGCCATTCCAGAGGCTTAGCCATGAGCGCCGTCGCAGGCGGCCTCGCGCTCGCTGGGGTTTCGGCGGTGGCATCGTCTTCATCGCATGCATTGCTTAAATCCAGCGGCGACAAGTTTGCCATGCAGGCGTGGGCGCAATTTACGCCTATGGCGGTCGCCCTGCCGTTCACACTGTGGGTCGGCTTGCCCGAACCGGCCATTTACCCCTGGCTCCTCTCGGGTTGGGCTCTTCATTCGGTCTACTATCTGGTCCTGATCTGGAGTTATACCACCAGCGACTATTCTGCCGCCTACCCAATAGCACGTGGCGTCATTCCCATCTTTACGGCCGTTCTGGGAATCCTGCTGCTTGGCGACAAGCTCACCATGTTGGCCCTGATGGGAATTGCCGTGATAAGCATCGGCATATTGATGCTCTCGCTCAATCAATCCGTCACGCGAACGGGCCTTATTGCGGCGGGGCTGTCGGGTCTGATCAACACCGGCTTCACCCTGACCGATGCAAAGGGAATGCGCGTTGCGCAGGATCCGATGAACTTCCTTGTTTGGTATTATATTATTGATGGCTTCACCATGCCGCTTCTTTTTGCGGCTCGATCACGGGGTCGGTTTCTTGAAGCCGCCAAAGCCAGTGCCCGTACAGGCCTCACATCTGGCTTGCTCGCGCTCTTTGCCTTCCTCCCCACCTTGGTCGCCTTTCGCATCGCACCGGTCGGGGCCGTATCTGCGATCCGCGCGACCAGCGTGATCTTCAGTCTCCTCATTGGTGGCCAGTTACTCAACGAGCGATTAGAGAGCAGGCGGATTGGCGGCGCGATGCTCGTGACATTCGGCGCACTCGCGATTATCGGATCGACAACATTCATATGATTTCAAAGGACTAAAAATGGCTAAATTCCTCATCGTCGAAGCCCGCTTTTACGACCAACTCAATGATATGCTGGTGGCGGGCGCACAGGCGGCGCTTGAAGAGGCTGGGCACCGGTCTGATGTCATCACCGTTCCCGGCGCGCTTGAAATTCCCGGTGCCATTGCGCTCGCAGCAGAGAGCGGGCGTTATGATGGCTATGTCGCTATCGGCGTGGTCATTCGCGGCGAGACGTATCATTTTGAGATTGTCGCGGGCGAAAGCGCACGCGGCATCATGGCGCTGACAATGGATGGCATTGCGATTGGCAATGGGATCCTTACGGTTGAAAATCAAGCCCAAGCGCTGGAGAGAGCTGACCCATCCCGGAAGGACAAGGGCGGCGAAGCGGCTAAAGCAGCGCTCGCCTTGTTAACGCTCAAAGGGCAATTTGACGCTTGACTTTTTTGCAGTAAGTTCTTTAATTGTTCCATGTTTTATTCGTCATTAGGGTTGTGAAAAATGACTAGCCAGCTGACCTTCTACACAAACCCGCAATCGCGCGGCGGCATCGTACGCTGGATGCTCGAAGAGATCGGTGTGCCCTATGAACAGGTGCTGCTTGAGTATGGCACGACGATGAAGGCGGCGGACTATCTCGCCATCAACCCGATGGGCAAAGTGCCTGCCCTCACGCACGGCGATGCAGTCATCACAGAGACGGCGGCGATCTGCGCCTATCTGGCTGACGCGTTTCCGGAAAAGGGCCTTGCCCCACCCCCAGCCGACCGCGGCGATTATTACCGCTGGCTGTTTTTTTCGGCCGGGCCAATTGAGGCCGCGTTCAGCAATAAATCGATGGGCTGGGAAGCCTCGCCCGAACGACAGGGCATGCTTGGCTATGCCAATTTTGAAACGGCAGTGAGCACGTTGCAAAGCGCAATCACTGGCAAGGCCTTTGTCGCAGGCGGTGTGTTTAGCGCGGCGGATGTTTATGTCGCCTCGATGATCGATTTCTTGCTGATGTTTGGGCAGTTAGAATCCAATCCCGTCATTAATGCCTATCTGGGTCCCTTGCGTGAGCGCACCGCCTATAAGCGCGCCAAAGAGATTGACGCCGCACTCACGCCCGCTTGAATGAGGATCAATCAGGCCGCAAAGGGATAGTCAGTATAGCCTTCGGCACCTGGCGAATACCAAGTTTTAGCCCCAAGCAGTGGATTGAGAGCAAGGCCTTCACTGAACCGGCGGGGAAGATCGGGATTGGCCATAAATAAGCGCCCAAAGCTAACCGCATCGATTCCAGCACCCAGTTCAGCTTCCGCTTCCTCTGGCGTTCGGTCTGAATTGGTCACGAGATTTCCCTTAAAAACCTTGCGAATGGCAGGGGAAAGTCGCGGAACGTCCGTGCTGCCAAATGTGCCATTTTCATCGGGCTCCCGCAGCTCGAGAAAGCCAATGCCGAGTGCATCAAGAGCAGCAGCGGCAGCGCAAAAGAGCGGCTCAGGGTTACTATCATTCACCCCTTGCGAGTCGCCGTTGGGCGCAAGGCGCACGGAAACATGGCCAGCACCCCAAACATCACAAACCGCGCGCGTCACTTCGGTTGTCAATCGAATGCGATTTTCGATTGAGCCGCCATATTCATCATCGCGAAAATTCGCATTATCCCGCAGAAATTGATCGAGCAGATAGCCGTTCGCGCTGTGAATTTGAACACCGTCAAACCCGGCGCGCTTCGCATTTTCTGCAGCAGCAACATAATCGCCGATCAAGCGCGGTATCTCACCAAGTTGAAGCGCGCGCGCCTCCTCATAATCCTGCTTTCCCGCATAGGTATAGGCTTGCCCCGGCGCGCGCGTAGCAGATGAAGAAACGCCGACCCGCCCGTCATTATAACTTGAATGCACAATCCGGCCCATGTGCCAAAGTTGCGCAATAATGCGTCCGCCCGCTTTATGAACGGCGTCGGTGATCGGTTTCCAAGCTTCAGTCTGCGCATCAGTCCAAAGCCCCGGGGCAAAGGGCCAGCCCAATCCTTCACTGGAAACTCCCGTTGCCTCAGAAATGATGAGCCCGGCCGAAGCCCGTTGCACATAATAATCGCGCATCAAATCATTGGGCACGCTGCGGGCGTCAGCGCGGCCGCGCGTGAGCGGCGCCATCAGAATGCGATTTGGGCAATCGATTGCCCCAAGGGAAATGGGATCAAAAAGTGTTGGCATCGCAGATCCTTTTAGCAAGCAAAGTTCATCGGGCGCGATATGGGGAGATGCAATGGAGGGCAAGCGTCAATCTGCCGGTTGCACCGCGCTCAGCTGGATGGCCTGGGGGGCTTATCATTCGCCTCTTCAGTCGGCGGCGTCCGATCTTGCATTTTGCGCTTGCGCAGATTGTCTCGCAAGGCTGAGGCTAGGCGCGCGGCGCGGTCTTCTTGTTTTCCAGTCATCCCCGACAAATAGTCTCCAATCGCTTGACCGGTCCATAGCTTTTGTTCATAGCCCCGCGCCAAGAGCGCATCGACGCTGGCTGCCGTAGCTCAGTGGTAGAGCACTCCCTTGGTAAGGGAGAGGTCGAGAGTTCAATCCTCTCCGGCAGCACCATCCCAAAACGGCCTCATCAAAGACAAACACTGGTTTACTTTCTCTTGTCAGCGCCGCACACTCGCGCGTCTCGCGCACGCGGGGCGGGTATAAAACAGGAGAGTGAGGATGAAAAGCAGGAACGCCTTATTGGCTGAAGCCTTTGGCACATTTTGGTTGGTTTTTGGAGGGTGCGGTGCGGCGGTTTTGGCGGCTGGTGTCCCTGATTTGGGAATCGGCTATGTCGGCGTCAGCCTCGCCTTTGGTCTCACCGTTTTAACGATGGCTTATGCCGTCGGCCATGTTTCTGGCTGCCACTTCAACCCCGCAGTCACAATCGGCCTTTGGGCCGGCGGCAGGTTTGAGGGCAAAAACGTCGCGCCCTATATCATCGCCCAAGTCGTCGGAGCCGTCTTTGCTTCAGGCGTGCTGTTTCTCATTGCGAGCGGCAAAGCTGACTATATCGGCGGGCTCGCATCAAACGGCTATAGTGAACATTCGCCCCAAGGCTTTAACATGATGGCGGGTTTCTTGACCGAGGCTTTGCTGACAGCCTTTTTCCTGTTCATCATCATGGGTGCAACCGATGGCCGCGCTCCGGCAGGCTTCGCCCCGATCGCGATTGGGCTTGCGCTCACGCTCATCCACCTGATCAGTATTCCGGTGACCAATACCTCGGTCAATCCAGCACGTTCAACAGGGCCAGCCCTCTTGGAAGGGGGGATTGCCCTCAAGCAGCTTTGGCTCTTCTGGGCCGCGCCGATCCTCGGCGGCATCCTTGGGGCCCAGGCCTATACGCTGGTGGCGGGCAAGACGGACGCCTGATCTAAGCCTGAGGCGGCGTTGACGAAAAGAATTTTGGCCCGCATGAGGTAAAGCCTCATGCGCTTCTTTTCAGACAATGCCGCCTCGGTCCATCCTGCTGTTCTTGAGGCGCTCGCGCGGGCGAACCAAGTTGATACAGCCTATGATGGCGACGCGCTCAGCCAGACGCTCAACACGGTCTTTGCAAATGTGTTTGAAACCCGCGTCGAGGCGTTTTGGGTTTCAACCGGCACGGC